>CAJXHQ010000237.1 GCA_913054485.1 uncultured Paracoccaceae bacterium | reverse complement strand
AACCCGGCCCTGACCGGGGCGTGGTGCCGCAAAGCTATTCGCTGTTCCCCTGGCTGACGGTGCAGAAGAACGTCGAGTTCGGGCTGTCCCTGTCCGGCGTCAGCAAGGCCGAACGGGTCAGGCGCGCGTCGCATTATGTGAACGCAGTAGGTCTCACCAAGTTCCGCGATTCCTACCCTTCGCAGCTGTCGGGCGGGATGAAGCAGCGGGTTGCCATTGCCCGTGCGCTGGCGGTTAACCCGGAAGTTCTGCTGATGGATGAACCCTTCGGCGCCCTGGACAGCCAGACCCGCGCGGTCATGCAGGAGTTGCTGCTGAAGATCTGGCAGGAGGAGCGTAAGACCGTCCTGTTCATCACCCACGACATCGATGAGGCGATCTTCCTCGGCGATGTGGTCTATGTCATGTCCGCCCGCCCCGGCCGGATCATGGACACCATCAAAGTCGGGATCGAGCGCCCGCGCGACTACACGGTCACCACCAGCCCGGCCTTCATCGAGATCAAGAAACGCATCATGTCGAGCCTTCACGATGAGGTCGACAAGGCGCTGGCGCTGGATTGATCCGGACCCTCCAAAGGTGAAAAAAATGGAAGAATTTGACTACATCATCGTTGGTGCAGGTTCAGCGGGCTGTGTTCTGGCCAACCGGCTGACGGAAAACGCCAATACCTCGGTTCTGGTGCTGGAATACGGCGGCTCGGACCGCAATGTCATCATCCAGATGCCAACCGCATTTTCCATGCCGATGAATACCAAGACCTACAACTGGAAGTATGAAACGCTGCCGGAACCGGGCCTGAAGGGGCGGCGCGTTCATTGCCCCCGCGGCAAGGTTTTGGGGGGATCGTCGTCGATCAACGGGCTGGTTTACGTTCGGGGCCACGCGCGAGACTTTGATGAATGGGATGAACTGGGGGCCAAGGGCTGGGGCTATGCCAATTGCCTGCCCTATTTCAAACGCTCCGAAGGGTTTGAGGATGGCGGCGACGAATACCGGGGCAGCAAAGGCCCTCTGAGCGTCACCAATGGCAACCGGATGACAAACCCGCTGTATGGTGCCTTTGTGGATGCCGGGACCGAGGCCGGGTACATCAAAACCGAGGATCCGAACGGCTACATGCAGGAAGGCTTTGGCCCGATGCATATGACGGTCAAGGACGGGGTGCGCTGGTCCGCCGCAAATGCCTATCTGCGCCCGGCGATGAGCCGCGCCAATCTGGAGGTGCGCACCAAGGCGATGACCCGGCGCATCCTGCTGAAAGACGGGCGCGCAACCGGTGTGGAATACGAAAAGGGCGGCAAAATCCGCTCCGTCCGTGCCCGGCGCGAGGTGATCGTATCCAGCGGCCCCATAGGCTCGCCGCATCTGCTGCAACGCTCCGGGATCGGGCCTGCGGCCGTCCTGAAGAAAGCAGGCGTAGAGGTGCTGCATGATCTGCCGGGGGTTGGCGAGAACCTGCAGGACCATGCGGAAACCTATATTCAGTTTGCCTGCAAGGAACCGATCACGCTGAACTCCAAAATGGGTCTGATCGCCAAAGGTCTGATCGGCATGCGCTGGCTGCTGTTCAAGGACGGGCTGGGGGCGACCAACCACTTTGAGGCCGGCGGGTTTATCCGCTCATCACCGGATAAGGAATGGCCTGACATTCAGTATCATTTTCTGCCGGCCGCTGTGCGCTACGATGGTAAGAAACCGATCAAGGGCCATGGGTTCATGATCCTGACCGGCCCCAATAAACCCAAAAGCCGCGGCTATGTCCGGCTCAGGTCCGCCGACCCGCATGAACATCCCGATATCCTTTTCAATTACCTTGACCGCGAAGAGGACCGCAAAGGCTTCCGCGACTGCATCCGCCTGACGCGCGAGGTCATGGCGCAGCCGGCGATGGCGCGTTTCAACAAGGGTGAGATCGCCCCGGGCGCGTATCTGCAAACAGATGACGAACTGGACGATTTCGTGCGCGACAATCTGGAGAGCACCTATCACCCCTGCGGCACCTGCAAGATGGGCACCGATGATCTTGCAGTCGTCGATCCGGAACTGAAAGTGCATGGGTTGGACGGTCTGCGGGTGGTCGACAGCTCTGTCTTCCCCTGCGAGCCGAACGGAAACCTGAATGCCCCGACCATGATGCTGGCCGAGCGCGCCTCGGATATCATTTTGGGCAAACCCCTGCTGCCGCCAGAGAATGCTCCGGTCGGGTCTGCGCCGGGTTTGGGAGCCAGCCAGCGATCGGCTGCTCCGAAAGTCCAGGTTTAGCAGCAACCGCTCCACCAAGCTGATGCGACAGCGCTGGCGGATCTTCCTGCCGCTGTCCCCCACGCCTTCCGGTGACGGCTGTAATCCCGTTGCCGCAGCAGTAAACGACTGAGGTTCAAAATGCCGAACAAAATTGATGACTATTTCGGATCATGGAACATTGATCACGACCTTAGGGCCTTGGCACAGCGAGATGTCCCGCACTGGATCGGCAATCAGAAGGTCCTGGACGGCAGCGAAATTCCCCTTGTGGAACCGCATACTGGGGAGGTGGTGGCAAACACCTTTGAGGCCGGGGCTGACCTGGTATCAAAGGCCATTGCATCAGCCGAAAACGCCCTTGCAGGAGAGTGGTCCCAGCTGCGCCCACTGGATTGCCAGTCGCTGATGCTGAAGCTTGCGGACCTGATTGAAGAACACTCCGAGCAACTCGCGTTTCTGGAATCTGTCAATGTCGGCAAGCCTATCGCCCAGGCGCGCGAGATCGACGTTGCCGCCTCGGTCGATGTTCTGCGTCATTTTGCCGGTTTCTGCACCCGCATCGAAGGCCGCACCGGGCCATTGTCCGCCTATGGCCCCGGCCATACCGGCATGACCGTCAAGCAGCCTGTCGGCGTGGTTGCCGTGATTTCACCGTGGAACTTCCCGCTGCAGACCCTGGTCTGGAAATGTGCGGCGGCCTTTGCGGCGGGCTGTGTTGTGGTTGCCAAGCCAAGCGAGATGACACCGGCAAGCTCGTATATATTCGCAGAGCTGGCCGCCAAAGCCGGGTTCCCTGCAGGCGTGCTCAATATCGTCAACGGCACCGGGGCAATAACCGGTGCAGCACTGACCGGCGATCCGCGCATCGACAAGATCACATTCACCGGGTCAACCGCCACCGGCGTTCTGGTCGGCCAGACAGCAGTGCCCAACATGGCGCGCGTGACGTTGGAACTGGGCGGTAAATCTGCCGCCATCGTGGCTGCTGATGCAGATCTTGATGTGGCCGTCGACGGTGTTCTGAACGGCATTTTCTTCAACAGCGGCCAGGTTTGCGACGCGACCTCCCGCGTGGTTGTCGACGAGGCGATCCATGATGCCTTCATGGACCGGCTCATTACCGCGGCACAGGACCTGAACGTAGGCGCCGGGCTGGATCCGGAAACCTTCATGAGCCCGCTGGTGTCGCAGCAGCACCGCAAAAAGGTGTTCTCCTATATTCAAGCAGCACGTGACGACGGGCTGTCGCTGGTTGTGGACCGGGGCGGGGACAGCGTGGACGAGACCTTCACGGGCCCGGTGATCGTTCAAGATTGCCCGCAAGACCATCCGATTTGGCGGGAGGAGATCTTCGGGCCGGTTCTGGCGGTGTGCAAAGCAAAGGGGCTGGCGGCCCTGCTGGAGCTGGCAAATGATACGGAATACGGGCTGGGCGCATCGATCTATTCCCGGAATATGGCAACAATCCTGGCCGCATCCAAACAGGTGAAGGCGGGCACCATATACGTGAACGGGCATGGTTTCCTGGATCCCGCATACCCGTTTGGCGGGCTTGGCATGTCGGGTGTCGGCAAAGACCTGGGCGCAGAGCAGGTTGAATCCTACCTGGAGACTAAGTCGCTTCTGTTCTCTGAACAGTCAATTTGAACAGGACCGGCGCAGCGCGATGTACTGGGCTGCGCAAGCCTGACCCAAACTTCAACATGGATCGCTACACAATGAGCAAACACGGATATGAAAGCGGGCGGCTGAATCTGCCCTTTGTTGGAATTTGCACCTTCGCCAAAGGCGAATACGTGCAAGACTGGGATGCCATCGACGCTGATGTCGCCGTGCTTGGGGCCCCCTATGATTTCGGCTGCCAATGGCGGTCCGGCGCCCGGTTTGGTCCGCGCTCCATCCGCGAGGCCTCGACGCTGTTTTCCTTTGGCCACGGCGGCGCATACGATTTCGAGGACGATGTCACCTACTTGCCGGCCGAAACCACCAAGATCGTGGACATCGGTGACGCCGACATCATTCACACCGACACCGAACAGAGCCACGCCAATATCGAAGCCGGTGTGCGGGCGATCCTGAAAGCGGGTGCCTTGCCCGTTGTTCTGGGCGGCGACCACTCGATCAACATCCCCTGTATCAACGCCTTCGACGATCAGGAACCGATCCATGTCGTTCAGATCGATGCCCATCTGGACTTTGTCGATGAACGCCACGGCGTGCGATATGGCCATGGCAATCCGATGCGGCGTGCGGCGGAAAAGGACTATGTCACCGGGCTGACCCAACTTGGCATTCGCAACGTCTCCTCCACTGCCAAGGAAGGCTATGAGCAGGCCCGGGAAATGGGTTCTGATATCCTGTCGGTGCGGCACCTGCGCAAGATGGGTGTCGACGCGGTCATCGCCCGCGTGCCGGAAGGCAAACGCTACTATGTCACCATCGACATCGACGCTTTCGACCCGTCGATTGCGCCGGGCACCGGCACCCCAAGCCATGGCGGCTTCCAGTATTACGAGGTTCTGGAGTTCCTCGACGGGCTGGCCAAGCGCGGAACCATCGTTGGCATCGACTTAGTGGAAGTCGCCCCCGACTATGACCGCACCGGAACCACCGCCATTCTGGCCGCCCAGATCCTGATGAATCTGATCGGGCGGATCCTGCATAACCGGGAGAGCTGAGGCCATGATCAAGAACCCGGTTCCCTGGCCCAATGGGGCAAAATGCGCCTGCTGCGTGACTTTCGATATGGATGCCGACAGCCTGATCCATGTCGCCCACAAACAGGACGGATACTCCCGCGTGGCGGCGATCTCCATGCTGCGTTACGGGCCCGAGGTGGCGGTGCCGCGCATTGTCGACAGCTACCGGGAACTGGGTATCAAACAGACGTTCTTTATCCCGGCCTGGTGCATCGAGACCTACCCGGCCGCGGTTGAGGCGATCCTGAAGGACGGCCATGAGGTCGCCCACCACGGCTATATTCACGAACACCCTCGCGAACTGCCGCCGGCCGAAGAGGCCTATTGGCTGGATCGTGCTTCAGATGTCATCACATCCTTCACCGGCCAGCGCCCGCGCGGGTTCCGCGCCCCGCTGTATAACTTTTCGGACCAGACAGCTGATTTTCTGGCCGAACGCGGCTTTGTCTATGACGCTTCCCTGATGGGCGATGACGTCCCCTATCTGCTGGAGTGCTGCAAAGGGACGCTGGTGGAGCTGCCGACGCATTGGGGCCTGGATGACTGGCCGCAATTTGTGCAATCGATCGACCTCGACTACATGATGCCGATCCGCGCCCCCAAACAGGGGCTCGAAACCTTCCGGCAGGAGTTCGAAGCCGCATACCGTTAC
>CAJXHQ010000236.1 GCA_913054485.1 uncultured Paracoccaceae bacterium | reverse complement strand
GGCCGGGTCGAATTTCACCGCCGTGAAACCCTCGTTCACGCGCTGCAGCGCCACCTCAGCGGCGATGTCCGGGTCGTTGTAGACATTGGGCGTGTCCGGGTCCGGATAGACATCGCCCCCCGGCGGATAGAGGTAGGTATAGCTGCGCAGCCGGTCATGAACGCGGCCGCCCATCAGCTCGTAGACCGGCTTGTCCGCAGCCTTGCCGATGATATCCCAACAAGCCATTTCCAGCCCGCTGAGTACACCCATCACGGTCACGTCGGGGCGCAGCGTGTAGCCGGCACCGTAAGAGCGGCGCCAGAGTTTTTCGATGTGATGCGGGTCGCTGCCTTCGAATTGGCGGCCAAACATTTCTTCGGCCATGGCGCAGCAAAGCTCCGGGCCGAAAGTGGCGTTGTAGATCTCACCCAGGCCGGTGATGCCGCAGGCGGTGGTCAGCCGCACGAAGATGAAATAACGCCCGCCGTGGCGCGGCGGCGGGTTGCCGAAAACAAAGGTTTCGATCTTGTCGAGTTTCATGAGGGTGTCCTGGTCATTCGGCCGCGCAGGCGGCGGTTTTCGTGTCTTCCAGCACCATGTCCGCGGCGCGTGCAGCCAGCATCATGGTGGGGGCGTTGGTGTTGCCTGAGGTGATGTTGGGAAAGGCCGAGGCGTCGATCACCCGCAGCCCGGCCAGCCCATGCACCCGCAGGCGGCCGTCCAGCACCGAAGTGCTGGCGTCCGTGCCCATGCGGCAGGTGCAGCTGGGATGATATACGGTTCCGGCACGGGCGCGGAAGTCCTCTAGCAGGGCTGTGTCATCCATATCTGCAATGTCCGGCGCGCGGCGGGCGCGGGTGACCGATGTGATCGCCGGTGTTGCCGCCAGCTGTTGCAGCAGGCGGCTGGCGCGCAGAGCAGTGGAGCGGTCTTCTTCCGTGGCCAGGGAATTGGGCTGGATCAGCGGTGCCTCGGCGGGGTTGGCCGACCGCAGCGAGATCTCGCCGCGGCTGGTCGGGCGGCAAGGCTGCACGCACAGCAGGAACCCGCTGTTCCGGTCGACCTGCGGCTTGCCGTTTGGCAATGTCGCGTATGATGCCGGATTGCAATAGACCTGCACATCCGGCAGTGCAGCCCCTTCGGTGCGGGCGAAGCCGCTGCACTGGTTGACCGGCACACTAAGTGGCCCGCGGCGGGTCAGCAGGTAGCGCAGCCCAGCCGCCATCTGACCCGCGCGGCTGCCGAGCGAGGCATTCAGCGTCGCCGCATTGGCCCAGAAAAAATGCGAAACCGCCAGGTGATCCTGCAAGCCCCGGCCGACCTCGGGCAGGTGGTGCTGCACCTCGAGGCCATGGGACTTCAGCATCTCCGCCGGCCCGATGCCGGAGAGCTGCAGCAGCTGAGGCGAGTTCACCGCTCCGGCGCTGAGGATCACCTCGCGGGCGGCGCGGGCTTCTGCGGTCTTGCCGCCGCGCCGGAAGCGGATGCCGGTGGCACGGCGACCTTTCAGCAGGATCTTTTCCACCAGCGCATTGCGGACAACATGCAGGTTGGGGCGTTTCAGGGCCGGGCGCAGGAAGGCGTCCGCCGCCGACCAGCGCCGCCCGCCGCGTACGGTGCTGCGTACATAACCCAGGCCTTCGCCGGGGTCCGCATTCAGGTCGTCCTGAACCGGCCAGCCCATCTCCTGCGCCGCGTTCAGGAAGTTCCGCGTGAAAGGATGCATCCGCTCGCGCATGTCAGTGACCAGAACCGGCCCGCTGCCGCGCCGCTGCCGCGTGCCGTCTGCTGCGGGTTCGTCATTGCTTTCCAGCGTCTCGAAGCTGGGCCGCACGGTGTCCCAGCCCCAGCCCGTGGCGCCCGCCGCTTGCCAGTCGTCAAAGTCATGCGGCAGACCGCGCATATAGGCCATCGCATTGATCGAGCTGGAGCCGCCAATCACCTTGCCGCGCGGCCAGTATCCTTCCCGGCCCTGCAGCCCGGGATCCGGCGCGGCAGTGTAGCGCCAGTTCACCGCGGGGTCGGAAAAGGTGAAGCCATAGCCCAACGGGATCTTGACCCAAGGGTGCAGGTCGCTGCCGCCGGCCTCCACCAGCAGCACCCGGTGCCGGCCGCAGGCGGTCAGCTTGTCCGCCAGAACACATCCGGCCGAGCCGGCCCCTATGATGATAAAATCGAATTCCATTGCCATCCGTACAGTCCCGTTGTCTTGCGCGACTTTGAAGACTTGCCTATGCATTAATCAAACAATGCGTTTTGCCCCTATGGCCTAACTGGGATTAACTATCGCAATGGCAAAGCTGCCCCATGTCACCTGGCTGAAGGCTTTTGAATCCGCCGCGCGCCACAGCAGTTTTGCTGCCGCCGCGGAGGAGCTGGGCTTGACCCCGGCAGCGATCAGCCAGCAGATCCGCAACTTGGAAACCCATCTGGGCGCGCAGCTTTTCACCCGCTTGCCGCGCGGTGTTGTGCTCAGCGATATCGGCCTGGCCTATGCCCAGACCGTCAGGAAATCTTTCGATGAAATGGCGCAGGCCACCAGCGGGCTGTTTGGCAAAAACAGCAAGCGGGTGGTGCGGGTCCGGGCGTCGATCTCCTGCGCGGCGCTGGTGATCGCGCCGCGTTTGGCCGAGTTCAAAGCGGCGCATCCGGACATTGCGGTGCGGCTGACCACTTCTGTCTGGGCGGACCGCTTTGATGACGAGGGGCTGGACGTGGATATCCGCTACGGCATGGGGGACTGGCAGGAGGGCAATACGGTGCACTTGGGCCATGAATCTGCGATCCCGGTCTGCAGGCCGGATTATGCCGCGCAGTTCGGCAAGGATCTGTCCATTCAAGCGCTGGCCCGCGGCAAGGTGGTGCAGATCATCGGTTCCGAGTCCGACTGGCAGAAGCTCTCTGACCTGCATGGGCTGGACCTGCGGCCGGACCCGGCGTGGCTGCAGGCAGACTCGTCGCTGCTGGCGCTGCAGGCCGTGGCCGCGGGGCAGGGGGTGACAATGGTTTTGGAAAGCTTTGCCCGCCAGTATCTTGAACAGGGTATTCTGCTGGTGCCTGCCCCGTATCAGCTCGCCAAACGGCGCTCGCATTACCTGCTGAGGAACCGCGGCGCAGAGCAGCGCGAAGAGGTGACGCTGTTCTGCAACTGGGTGCAGGCGCTTTATCACGGCATCACCGCCGGCCCCGGTTAGGGCAACCGGGGCCGCGGCGGTCGCTGCCTGTCCCGCCTTGCCGCAAATGATGCGCATTAACTGCCAGCTGCACCCGTGCCAATCTGCTGGCAACCATGGCTGGCTACCGTTCAAGACGTGATGGCGGATACGTTCAACGCGGGTCGGCTTGGGCGGCGTCTGCCGGTTGTTCAACAGATTCAAGCAGTGACTTCTGCACCTGTTCCACCACCAGGGGTTTGGTTCCATCGACCCGGAAGATCAGGCCCAGCTTGCGCGCCGGCGCGGTCTTCAGCGGCAGGTGGGCCAGAGCCGGGCTGCTCACTGGCGTGGCGCAGCAGCGCGGTACGATCGAGACGCCAAGGTTGGCCGCCACCAGCGAAGAGATCGCCTCCAGGCTCTCCAGTTCCATGCTTTCATGCACCGCCAGTTCCTCGTGTTGCAGCCAGTTCTCGATGATACCGCCGAGCAGAGCGTCACGGGTGAAGCGGATGAAGGGCTGGCTTTGCAACAGCTCAATCGGGTCGGCACTGTCCAGGTGGGGGGGCGCGATCAGTTCCAGCGGTTCATCCGCAATAGCGTGCCAGCCGAGCCCGGCCGGGATGGTCGCCGGCCGGGTGACGATGGCCGCGTCCAGCTCGTTGCGTTCGATCTGGCGGACCAGATGCGGCGTCTGCCCGGCATATAGGCGCACGTGCAGCGCGCTGTATTCCTCCTTAAGGCGCGATACGGAGGCCGGCACCAGCGCGCTGAGCGCGGTGGGAACGGTGCCAAGGCGGAATTCCCCCTTCAGCCCGTCGTCGCCCAGCACTGAAGGCAGGATACTGTCATAGGCCAGCACAACTTCGCGCGCCTTGGCCAGAAGAGCACGGCCCACGGGGGTGAATTCCGGGGTGCGGGTAGAGCGGTCAAAGACAACAATCTGCCAGTCTTCTTCCAGCGCGCGCATCTGCTGGCTGACTGCCGCGTGGGTCACACAGACCGCATCCGCCGCAGCAGAAAACGTGCCGCGGTCGGCAACAGCGATGAGGGTTCGAAGGATTTTGATCGACATGGCGCGGCATCCTTTGCTGGCCGCCGCAGAGCGGCGCATTGGCAAAATTCTTAACGCAATACAGCACGGGTCCGCGATCAGTGTAACAAATTTTTACACAAAGCCCCGGCGCGCGATCCGGGGTCAGCCGATCAGCTCGTCGCCCCTGTCGTCCGTTTCGCCAAAGCGTTTCAGAACGGCCGGCCTGGTGCCCTCATAGACCTGCTCAAGGTTCGCCTTGATCTTCTCGTTCTCGCGTTCGAACAGGCAATTTCCGTCCAGGTCCGAGGCCACGATGAAAGGCCCCATGCGGTTGCAGCGCAGCACCCACATGGCCTGCGCCAGTCCCAGCTCTTCGTTCCAGTGCACGGCCTCGACATTCTCAACACCGCGCCCCAGCAGGGCACCGGTGCCATAGCCCACGGTGGTCAGATAGACCGCGCCATTGGGCACGAAATAGTCCTTGTAGTCTTTTGAGGACATGCCGCCTTTGCCGACAATCAGCTTGGCGCCGGTTTTGGCCATCCATTCGGGCAGCCATTTGGCAAACCGGAACGAGGCCGTCGCGGTGACTGCCCCCATGTTGAACGTGCCGTCCTCGCGGATCGCGGCGGCCGGGGAGCAATGGAAGTTGGCGGCGCTCTCCGACGGCAGCTCCATCGGGATATTGGCCTTATCCTCCAGCGCGCGCATGTAGACGCCCTCGCGCGCGGTGTACATCAGCCCGTCCAGGTAGACGATGTCGCCGAGGCGCAGCGCGGCGATATCTTCCGGTGTTGGGGTGGTCGACAGGGTGATTTCACGCGGTTTCATGGGTCACCTCCTGTGCCGGCATCTCCCAGTCGACAGTCTCGCGGCGCTGATAAGGCGTGAACCAGTCCGGATCGGTGCGGTATTCCACGCGGCCATCGGCATAGACCCGCGCCACCGCACGGCGCGACGACAGGCAGAAGGCATGCACCGACATCTGCATGCCGCCGGTGTGGCAATAGCCGACCTCGATATTGGTATCGATCACCATGTTCTTGCCGACAAACCCCATGGCGCCCATGCCGATGGAGTTTCCCAGCTCTTTCAGCTCATCCTCAAGCGCGGCGATCTTCGGATCCGAGTTCCTGTCCCCCACCGTGCGCAGGCAGGCGGCGCGCTTGCCCAGCACCATGCAAGAGTCCTTGCAACCGCCAAGGCCGATGCCGATGATGGCCGGCTGGCAGGCCAGCCCACGTTTGCCGAAAGCGACAAGGCAGTCGAGGTAGAAGCGCTTGATCCCTTCAATACCATCCGACGGAAACAGCATCCGGTAATCGGTGCCGAACAGCCCGCCCTTGTGCACGGTGATCAGGTCGATCCACTCGCCGCCCGGCTCGTAGCCATATTCGATCTCCGGCGCGCCGATGCCGACGTTGTTGTTAT
>CAJXHQ010000235.1 GCA_913054485.1 uncultured Paracoccaceae bacterium | reverse complement strand
CGCAAGCACTGGCTGCAGCTGTCTCCCGAGAGCCCGGAAGGCGGCAGCGGGATGGCGGCCCAGCTGGAAGAGGCTTTCGGCAATTTCGGCGCCTCGCTGCTCAGCCCGCGCGAGCAGGAGATCGCCCGGCTGATCCTGCGCGGCCATTCCTCCAAGGCGATGGCGCGGGTATTCGATTGCAGCCCGGAAACCGTGAAGGTGCACCGCAAGCGGCTCTATGCGAAACTGAACGTCAGCGCGCAGGGCGAGCTTCTGTCGCTGTTCCTGCGCGCCCTGGCCCACGCCCCGGCAGAAGCCGGGGGCGACCCGTTGGAAAGCCTGCCGGAGTTCACCCCCGGGGGCTGATCTCCAGGAAGTCCAGCACCGCCCCAAGCAGCACATCCGCGCCCGCCGCGGCCTGTTCCGGCTCGATATGCTCTGCCTCGTTGTGGCTGATGCCGTCGCGGCAGGGGGTGAAGATCATCGCCGTCGGCGCGCGCAGCGCGACCATCAGCGCATCATGGCCCGCGCCCGAGACGATGTCCCGGTGGCTGTAGCCGCGGCTCTCCGCTCCGCTGCGGATGGCCGAGACCAGACGGCGGTCGAACTCCATCACCGGCGAATGCCATATCTGCACAAGCTCGAAGCCAAGGCCGGGATGTTTGGCGCGCAAGTCCTCCAGCAGCGCGCCGAGGACGGCGTCCATATCTGTCAGCTCGGCTTCCGAAGGGTGGCGCAGGTCGACGGTGATCTTCAGAGTGCCGGGGATTACATTGCGGCTGGCCGGCAGGGCGTTGAAGCAACCGATGGTGGCGCGCGCATCCGCGTCGCGGCGGCCGATCGTCAGTATGCCCTCCACCAGTTCCGGCACCGCGTTCATCGGGTCCTTGCGCATTGCCATCGGCGTCGGGCCGGCATGCGCTTCGGAGCCTGTCACGGTGAGATCATACCAGCGGATGCCCTGTGCGCCGGTAACGACGCCGATTTCCTTGCCCTCGGCCTCCAGAACCGGACCCTGCTCGATATGCAGCTCCAAATAGGCATGGATGTCCTTGGCGCGCGGATCGGGGCCGGCGGCATAGCCGTGGCGGTCCAGCTCCGCGCCAACCGTGATCCCTTCGGCGTCCTTGGTGGCACGTACGGCTTCCAGATCCAGCATATCCGCATAGACCCCGGACCCCATCATGGCCGGCGCAAAGCGGGATCCTTCCTCGTTCATCCAGACGGCAATCTCCACCGGGCGCTCTGGCCTGATGCCGGCTTCAGCCAGAACCTGCACGGTCTCCAGCCCTGCCAGCACGCCCAGGATGCCGTCGAATTTGCCGCCCGTCGGCTGCGTGTCAAGATGGCTGCCCAGCACCAGCGGCGCAAGCGAAGGGTCATGCCCCTCGTAGCGCGCAAAGAGGTTGCCGGCGGCGTCAGACGTCAGTTTCAGATCAAGCGCCCGGCACCAGCTTCGGAACAGATCGCGGCCCGCTTCATCCAGATCGCTGAGGGTCTGGCGGTTGCAGCCGCCCTTGGACAGCGGGCCGATTTCAACCATCGCCATCAGGTTCTGCCACAGGCGGTCCGGATTGATGCGGAGTGTCATGGGGGCGGTCTCCTCTGCTTGCCTTGGGCTGACCCTAGCAAGGGCGGCAGGGGCACCGCAGTCCCCCCGAAGGGGCATGAGGAAAAACTGGGGCGGCCCCAAAAGGGCCACCCCGGCAGATGCTTACTTCTTCAGGTTGGTCCAGATCTGGTCATAGACCGCCTGGGTCTGCTCGTCGCAGACCTCGATGAAGACGCCTTGGCCTGCACCGGCCGGCGGGTTGGATTCGGGCAGGGTTGCCAGTTCCGGATCCAGATGCTCAGACGCACCGGTCACGCCGTGGCCGTAGCGGGCGTAGTTGGACACAGCGGCGATGTTTTCCGGTTCCAGCAGGAAGTCCATGAACTTCAGCGCGTTCTCACGGTTCGGCGCGTCCTTCAGCAGAACGACGTTGTCCATCCACACCACATAGCCCTGCGACGGGAAGGCATATTTCAGGGTCTCTTTTTCGGCACGGGCCTTAGCGGCGAAACCGTCATAGATCATGCCCACGTCGGCATCGCCGGACACCATGACTTCCTTGGCGGTGTCAGAGTTGAACGACGCCCAGTGCTGCTTGGCCTCCTGCAGCATCGCGTTCAGGCCTTTCAGCATGTCGCGGTTGGTTTCACACTGCGCCATCCCAAGGTGCAGCGAGGCCTGCGCCATCACTCCACCCTGGCTGTCGAGCATGTTGATTTTGCCGGACAGTTCCGCAGGCGGATCAAACAGGATCGAGGTGTCATTGATCTCGCCGCTGTAGGCTGCGGTGTTCACCGAGAAGGAAGTGGAGCCCCACTGGTACGGGATCGAGCTTTTGCGGCCCGGATCAAACGAGGGATCGGCCCATTCCGGGGCGATATTGCCTTTGTTGGCCAGCTCGCCGTCAGCGATGGTGTCCAGCATGCCTTCGCCGGCCATGATCGACACCATGTAGTCGCCGGGAACGGCCACGTCATAGGTGCCAAGCGCGCCGGCCTTCAGGCTGGCCAGCATGGATTCGTTAGAATCATAGGTATCCATGGTGACTTCAATGCCGGTTTCGGCAGTGAACTTCTCCAGCAGCTCGGCCGGCATGTATTCGAACCAGTGGTAGACGACCAGCTTGCCTTCGGCGGCAGCGGCATTGGCCGCAACAGTCAGCCACGGCAGCTGCGCTTGTTTTCAGCAGGTTTTTCATGTGCTTCTCTCCAGTCTGTTGGATTATTGTGTGTTGTCTTTTTTGCTTACGAAGTAGGAAATCGTGACCATGATCACCGAGACCCCCAGAAGCAGGGTCGAGATCGCCATGATGTTGGGTTTCAGCCCCTGTTTCACCGACCCGAAGATCGCCGTGGGCAGGGTTTCAACACCCGCGCCTTTGACGAAGTTGGTGATGATGAAATCGTCTAGGGACACGATGAAGGCCAGAAGGAAGCCGGAGATGATGCCCGGCATCATCAAGGGCAGCAGGATCTTGGTGAAGGCCTGCCGCTTGTTGGCATAAAGATCCATCGCGGCCTGTTCGTAGGAGTCTTCGATGCCCTGCATCCGTGCCTGAATGGGCAGATAGGCGAAGGGGATGCAGAAGGCGGTATGGGCCACAAGGATACTGAAATAGCCCCGCGTGAAGCCGATCGAATTGAAAAAGATCAGCGTGGCCACCGCCAGCACGATTTCCGGCACCATCAGCGGCAGAGAGATCAGCCCGAAAGAGGCGGTGCGCAGTTTGAACTTGCCGCCCCGCACCATGGCCGTGGCCGCCAGCGTCGCGATAGACATCGCCGTAGTGACCGCCACGATGGCTATGGTGAAGCTGTTCCAGGCCGCTTCTTTCCACTTGGCACTTTCGGGACCCGCAAAGATATCCCAGTACCAGTAGAGCGACAGCCCCTCCCAGTTGGTGATCGATTTGGACGCGTTGAAGCTGTAGATCGTCACGATCACCAGGGGCGCATACAGCACCACAAGGCAGAGGATGGTGATGGCTTTGAAGCCCTTGTAGCTTTTGATGCTGTCATTGACGATTGCCATGGGTCAGCCCTCCGCTTTTTCGGCTTTGGCCTGCTGGCGCGCGGTGATCATCAGGATGATCAGCACCATGCTCAGCAGGATCATCGAGGCCGCCGCCCCGAAGGGCCAGTTGCCGGCGTTGCCTTTGAACTGCTCTTCGATCAGGGAGCCGATCATGAAGTTCTTCGCGCCGCCCAGAAGATCGGGCGCCAGGAACGACCCAAGCGAGGGCACAAAGACCAGAATGCAGCCCGCGATCACGCCCGGTTTGATGGCCGGCAGCACGATGCGGCGCAGGGTCACCCATTTGGTGGCGTAGAGATCCGCTGCCGCTTCCGACATGGAGAAGTTGTAGCGCTCCACTGCCGCATAGATCGGCAGCACCATGAAGGGCAGGTAGGAGTAGAACAGCCCCAGCTGCACCGCGAAGTTGGTGTTGATGATGTGGATCGGGCTGTCGATCAGCCCGATGTTCATCAGGAAATCATTCATCGGGCCTTCGTCGCGCAGCAGGAATTTCATGCTGACAGTCCGGATCAGCAGGTTAACCCAATAAGGGATGGTGATCAGGAAGACCCAGATCGGCCGCACTGCCTCATCCCGCGTGGCGATGAAATAGGCGGTCGGAAAGCCGATGGCGAGGCTGAGGATCGTGGCCGCCCCGGCCTGCCAGATCGACCGCCAGAAAATGGTGATATAGGTCCATTCGATCTTGGCGGGATCGTCACCGAACAGGCCCCTGTCAAAGAAGAACTGATCATAGGCGGCCAGGGAGAACTCCCAGATCACACCGCCGCGGAATTCCTTCGTCAGGAAGGAATAGATCAGCATCATCAGAACCGGCGCCAGCACGAAGATCCCCAGCACCACCCATGAGGGCAGCAGAAGGATATTGCGCGCGCTGGCGTAGGTGTCGGTTGTGGCGCTGCCGCCGCTTGCTGCTCCCGCTGCCATCAGTCGATCAGGAGGCGGCCTGCCCCCAGCTCCATGTTGACGAACATTTCGGTGCCCGGCTCAAAAATCCGCTTGTTGCCGCGGTCGGAATTTGAAGTGCGGACGATGAAGTCCGGCCCTTCGGCCAATTCCACAATGGTAGAAATGTCGGTGCCGACAAAGATGTTTTCCTTGATCCGGCCCTTCAGGCTTTCGCCTTCTGCGGGTTCTTCCGACATGAACAGGCGTTCCGGGCGGATCGACATATGCACCTTGGAGCCGACGCCGATGCCTTCGACCTCATTGCAGGTCAGCTCGTGACCGCCGCCCAGATGGCAGGTGGCGCGGCCGCCGGCGATGGAATCCACCGAAACCTCCAGCAGGTTTGTCTCGCCGATGAAATCGGCGACAAACATGTTGCGCGGACGTTCGTAGATATCGGTGGGCGATCCCAGCTGCTGCATCTCACCGGCCGACATCACCGCGATGCGGTCGGACATGGTCAGCGCCTCTTCCTGATCGTGGGTCACGAAGATGAAGGTGATCCCGGTCTCGCGCTGCAGATGTTTAAGCTCCAGCTGCATGGCTTTCCTGAGCTTCAGATCCAGCGCAGACAGCGGTTCATCCAGCAGCAGAACCTTGGGCTGCGGCGCCAGGGCGCGGGCCAGGGCAACCCGCTGCTGCTGGCCGCCCGACAGCTGCGAGGGTTTGCGCTTGGCAAATTGGCTCAGCTGCACCAGCTCCAGCATCTCGGCGGCCTTGGTGCGGGCCTCTGCCTTGGACTTGCCGCGCATCTCAAGGCCAAAGGCGACGTTTTCAAGGATCGTCATATGCGGGAACAGCGCGTAGTTCTGGAACACGGTGTTCACCGGGCGCTGATACGGCGGCAGATCGGCGATCGGGTCGCCGTACAGGTGGATCGCGCCTTCGGTCACATCCTCAAAGCCGGCGATCATCCGCAGCAGCGTGGTCTTGCCGCAGCCTGACGGGCCAAGCAGCGTGAAGAACTCATTGTCCCTGATGGTCAGCGAAATCTTCTTCAGCGCGGTGAACGTGCCGTAGCGTTTCACGGCGTCGCGCACATCAATCGCGGCGGGGCTGGCTTGCATTCCGGCGTTTCCGTCCGGCTGCGCTATGCGGG
>CAJXHQ010000234.1 GCA_913054485.1 uncultured Paracoccaceae bacterium | reverse complement strand
GTCATGGCGCTGAACCGGCTGGTCGCCGACAAGTTCGAAGAGGAATAAGCGCCGATGGGGGCCGCCTATTTTTACCACCTGACCCGCGGCCCGCTGGAGGAAACCCTGCCGGTGCTTTTGCAAAAGGCGCGCGGGGCCGGCTGGCAGATCGCCCTGCGCGGGGCGGATCCCCAGCGGATGGAATGGCTGGACGCCCGGCTCTGGCAGGGGCCGGAGGACAGCTTTCTGGCCCATGGGCTGGCCGGTGGGGCGCATGACGCGTTGCAGCCCATCCTTCTGACCACCGGCCCCGGGGCCGCCAACAGCCCGCAGTGCGTGATGGCGGTGGACGGCGCAGCGGTCAGCCCTGAAGAGGTGCAGGCGCTGGAACGGGTTTGCATCCTGTTCGATGGTACCGATCCCGAAGCGGTCCAGCATGCGCGCGGTCAGTGGAAGGCACTGACCGGCGCGGGCTGCGCCGCGCAATACTGGTCCGAGGAATCGGGCCGCTGGGAAAAGAAGGCCGAGTCAGAAGCGGGCTGATCTCAGTCCAGCCGCAGCCTGAACACGGCATAGACCAGCAGGCACAGGCAGGACGCTGCGGCAAAAAGGAAGGGCGCGCGCAGCGCCATGTCGCGCCCCATTCCGGTCTCCAGCAGGGATACCATTGCGCCGCCCGCCACTGCGCCCAGTGGCATCGAGCCCCAGCCAAAGCAGCGGTAGATGCTGTTCACCCTGCCCAGCAGCTCTGTCGGAATACGCCTCTGCCGCCAGGAGACGGTGATCACATTCCACACCATGGCCGCCGTCATCACCGCAAAGAGCGCCGCAGCCATCACCGCGCCAGTGCTGCTGGCTCCGATCATGCCGTAGCCCGCACCCCAGGTGAAGATCGACAGGTAGAGGCAGGTCTGCCGGCCCAGGTGCCGCACCAGCCGCGGTGCGATGAGGCTGCCGGTGATCGCTCCAACCGCGCCGACCGAGAGAATAAGACCATACTCTGCGGCAGAGAGCCCTAGAACCTCCTGTGCATAAAGCACCTGAACTGTGATCGTTGCCGTGGCCAGAAAGTTGGCGATACCCAGCACCACCGCAAGGCGCAGCAGCAGACGGTCGGAGCCCATGAAAGCAATACCCTCCCGCAAGGCTTTGCCGAAACTGGCCTTGACCGGCGTGCGGGGCTGCAAGGCAATCAGCCAGACGAAACCCGCCGCCAGTACCAGCGCGGCGGCATCCAGCCCGAAGGGGAGGCCGACGCCTGCGGCAATCAGCAGCCCTGCCAAAGGCGGGCCGATGAACTGGCCGGTCAGCTGCTCGGCGCTCCACATCTGGCCGTTGGCGGCTTCAAGGTCCGAGGCCGGGACGATCTCGGGCAGAATGGTCTGTGCGGCATTGTCCCGCAGTACCTCTGCCGACCCCAGGAGGAAGGCCAGACCGGCCAAGGCCCAGATGGCGCCCGCAACCGGCTCGCTCAGGGCTAGCATCAGGATTGCCAGGACAAGGGCTGCGCGCAGCATGTCGGCGCGGGCGATCAGTTTCCGGCGGTCGCCCCTGTCGGCCATGACGCCCGCAGGCAGGGCGAAGAACAGCCAGGGCAGGCGGCCCGCCGCGGCGACGGCGGCAATGGCCACCGGATCGCGGGTCAACAGCGTGGCCAGC
This sequence comes from uncultured Paracoccaceae bacterium, assembly GCA_913054485.1. Taxonomy (GTDB): domain Bacteria; phylum Pseudomonadota; class Alphaproteobacteria; order Rhodobacterales; family Rhodobacteraceae; genus FREY01. The sequence continues at coordinate 3,983 of CAJXHQ010000234.1, read as the reverse complement.
CAGGGCACCGCAAGCATGATCAGCCCGTCGCCCAGATTGGTCAGCGCGCCTGCGGTGAACAGCAGGCGGTAGTTGCGGTTTCTGATCAGCAGCAGAGAAGACATGTGAAATGTAAATCCTGGTTACCGGCAAAGATCACTTCAAATAGGTCCGGGAGACCTCCGGGCAGGGAACACTGTACCGGCCGGTCCGCGGCCGGCAAGCCGTTTCGGGCAAAGGGTGCCATGTTGCTTGCGCCCAGGGCGCCGGGCTCAAAAGGTCAGGCGAACTGGATCAGATCCCAGCGGTTGCCGAAGGGGTCGCGCCAGACGGCGACCGTGCCATAGGGTTCGTGCCGGGGCTCTTCCTCGAAGGCGACGCCCTTCTCCAGCATCATTGCGTGATCGCGGGCGAAGTCATCCGTGGCCAGAAACAGGCCGACCCGGCCGCCGAACTGGTTGCCGATTGCGGCTTCCTGCTCAGCGTTTTCGGCCCGGGCAAGGATAAGGCTGCCCTGTGCGGCGCCTGGCGGCAGGATGCGGACCCAGCGCTTGCGGCCCTGGTCCACGTCCTGGGCCAGCTGCCAGCCGAGCGTGCCGCAATAGAAGGCAATCGCGGCGTCATAATCCGGCACAACCAGCGAAACAGCGTGAAGGGATTGCACCGGGCTCAGCCTTTGGGTGCGCGGCGGTCCGGCAGTGAAATGCCCGCGACCTGATCTGCAATTGTATCCGTGGCCGGCGGGGTGGCCGCATCGGAAAAACCGTCCGGATCCTGGAGCACCTGCCAGGTGCCGCCGTGATAGATTTCCAGCCCTTTGAACTTAACATTATAGCCCATCTTCTGGTTGCCAGGCACCCAGTAACCCAGATACACATAGGGCAGCCCGGCCTCCCGCGCGATATCGATATGATCGAGGATCATATAGGTGCCGAGCGAGCTTTGCGGCAGGGTCGGATCATAAAAGGAGTAGACCATGCTCAGCCCGTCCTCCAGCACGTCGGTCAGTGATACGGCGGTGAGCTGGTCAAGTGCGGGATCGGCATATTCCACCACCCGGCTGCGGATCGGTGTTTCTTCGATCATGGCGGCAAATTCGAACACGTCCATGTCGGCCATACCGCCATCAGCGTGGCGGCTGTCCAGGTAGCGGCGGAACAGGGCATATTGGTCCTCTGTCGCCCAAGGGGAGGTGGCGCGGCGCACCAGATGCGCGTTGCGCTTGGCAGTGCGTTTCTGGCTGCGGGTGGGGGCGAAGGCGGAGACATCGATGCGCGCCGACAGGCAGGCCGAGCATTCCGCGCAGGACGGCCGGTAGAGGACGTTCTGCGAGCGGCGGAAACCCTGCTGCGACAGGCTGTTGTTCAGCGCCTCGGCATTGTCGCCCTGAAGCGCGGTGAACAGCTTCCGCTCCATCCGCCCCTCCAGGTAGGGGCAGGGCTGCGGGGCAGTCACGTAGAACTGCGGGGCAATCGGGAGCGTGTGGCGCATCAGGGTCCGGACGGGTTTCCATTGGATTCCGCCTCAGAATAGCAACGCGGCAGGCACGCGCCAAGGGTGCGCGTGCCGATATGGTTTCAGCTTCGTCTATTCAGCATGGCAGTCCCAAGGAAAGCATCGGTCAGGCCCTGGCCTTTGGCCGAGGTCAGCATCAGCACCACGGACACCACCTGCACAATAGGAATGGCCATCGAGAAAGTGTAACCGGCGGTGTGCAGCGCTGCCATGCCCAAATCCGGGCGGCTGCCGTCCGCGGTGCGCAGCTCGATCCCGGCAAAGCGCATGCCCCATGTTCCGCCGCCGTTGGCGATCGTCACCGTGCGGTAGGCGAAGCCCAGCACCAGATACATCAAGGGCCAGATCAGCAGGCCAACAAAGGCCGTCAGGGTCACAGCAATAGCGCACATCGCAAAAATCAGAACAGTGTCCACCACCCAGGCCACCAGGCGTTTGGAGGGGACAGAGGCATAGAACTGCGGCTGATAGTCAGGATCAGGCAGAGCGGTCATCAGGCGGGTCCTTATCGGTTGGGCTGGGAATAAGCCCCGCCCTAAGGGGGCGGGGCTGCAGGGCAATGCGGCTTGTCCAGGATCAGGCCTGGGCGCTGCCGTTTTCTTCGTCACCCTTGGCGGCGCAGACACGCTCGTCCATGAACTGGTCGAATTCCGATTTGTCCTTGGCAGCGCGCAGGCGCTCCAGGAAGGCTTCAAAGTCGGTCTGCTCCTGCTCCAGGCGGCGCAGCGTGTCTTCCTTGTAGCTGTCAAAGGCGCTGTTGCCGGTGCGCGACATGGCGTGCATGCCGTGATGGCTCCAGGATTTGCGGCTGCTGCAGGATTTTCTGAACATGCGTTTGCTCCAGATCATGTAGAAGAGAAGGGCGAGGCCAATCGGCCAGAAGAAGATGAAACCCAGCACCATGGCGGCGATCCAGGCGCCCTTGCCTTTGCGGTCGAGCCAGGCTTCGGATTTCGTGAACCAGCCCTGCTCGCTGTGATGCAGGGCAGTGTCGGCATATGTCGTCATCGGGTGTCTCCCTCGTGCTGGTTAATGTAAACGTCTTTCACATCCTGTGCTATGGATATGGGGCGCGGCTGCGGCCATGCAAGAGGGGATGTGAATGTTTTTTACATTGTCGCCGCAGCCCGGGTCCGGCGGTTTCCGGCCGCTGAATTTGAAAATTAATCGCATTTGAACGAAACTTGGCTTCTATGGCGCCGTGCGCGCTATTGGAGACGGCTATGACAGTGCAGGTTCAAACAATGCCTCTTTGGAAGAAAGGCTTCAGCAGGCACTTGCCCCCGGGCTGGTGGCTTGTCCCGGCCATTCTGGGCGGAATGGCGGTTTGGGCCTGGCTTGGCCTCGCACTTTGGCGGTTCTTCTTCAGCTGAAGGGAGGGGCGATTGCAGCTGGCCGTGGATTTGCCCAGTGGCCTCGGGGAAATTTCAACAGACATTCAAATCGTTATACAGGCTGCCACGCTATTTGCTGGCCTAGTTGCAATCGCTTCTTACGTGTAAACGAAATGTATCAATTCGCGATATGCAGGAATACCTGACTGGTTCTTCATCGCGATTTCCTGTATGCAGCGCGCCTGTTGCTGCGGCGCTGCGGGCCATTGACGCGCGGGGCAGGGCGCAGCACCTTCAGACACATGACTCGTCCTATAGAAATCTCCCGCCTGCCGCGTGCCTTTGATCCTGAGCTTGGGGACGGCATCGCCGCCGCTGTTCCCGGACTGGCTGGCGATTCTGTCCGTCTGGTTTCAGGTGCCGCGGGCAGTTCGCCCTATCTGCTGGGTCTGATCCAGCGGGAAAGCGATTGGCTTGCCGGGGCGCTGGGCGCGCCGGAAGACACGGTAGAACAGGTTTTCGCGGAGTGCCGGGCGCTGGCGCCGGACCAGCTGAAGCCGGGGCTGCGGCAGGCCAAGCGGCGGATTGCGCTGCTGACAGCACTGGCGGATCTCTCGGGCGGCTGGGCGCTGGAGAAGGTGACAGCGGTGCTGACCGATTTCGGCGCATTGGCGGCGGATGTGGCGATCAAATCGGAAATCGCGGCGCTGATCCGGCGCAAGAAACTGCCGGGCATGTCCGAAGGGGATTTGGCAAGCGCTGCGGGCCTTTCCATCCTGGCGATGGGCAAGATGGGCGCGCATGAGCTGAACTACAGCTCTGACATTGACCTCATTTGCCTGTTCGACGAGACCCGGTTCGATCCGGATGATTTCTACGAGGCGCGCCAGGGCATGGTGCGCGCCACCCGCAATATGTGCGCGCTGCTGTCCGACCGGACCGCTGACGGCTATGTCTTCCGCACCGATCTGCGCCTGCGCCCCGATTCCGGTGTCACCCCGGTCTGTATGGCGATGGAGGCGGCGGAGCGGTATTATGAAAGCCTAGGCCGCACCTGGGAGCGTGCCGCCTATATCAAGGCGCGCGCCTGTGCAGGCGACCTTGATGCAGGCGCGCGGTTCCTGAAAACCCTGCGCCCCTTTGTCTGGCGCCGCC
>CAJXHQ010000233.1 GCA_913054485.1 uncultured Paracoccaceae bacterium | reverse complement strand
GGCGATCTGCACCGCGTTCAGGGCGGCACCCTTGCGCAGGTTGTCCGAAACGCACCACAGGTTCAGACCGTTGTCCAGGGTCGAGTCCTGGCGGATGCGGCTGATGAAAGTGGCGAAATCGCCGACGCATTCCACCGGCGTCACGTAGCCGCCGTCTTCGCGCTTGTCGATCACCATGATGCCCGGCGCTTCGCGCAGGATGTCACGGGCCTCATCTTCATCGAGGAAATCCTCGAATTCGATGTTGATCGCTTCCGAGTGGCCGACAAAGACCGGCACCCGCACGCAGGTCGCAGTGACCTTGATCGAGGTGTCGATGATCTTCTTGGTCTCGGCGACCATCTTCCACTCTTCTTTGGTGGAGCCATCGTCGAGAAACACATCAATATGCGGGATCACGTTGAAAGCGATCTGCTTGGTGAACTGCTTGGGCGGCACATCGGTGGTGGGGTTATAGATCGATTTGGTCTGATCCCACAGCTCGTCCAGGCCGCCTTTGCCGGACCCGGACACCGACTGATAGGTCGACACCACGACGCGCTTGATCTTGGCGCGGTCATGCAGCGGCTTCAGCGCCACAACCATCTGCGCGGTCGAACAGTTCGGGTTGGCGATGATGTTCTTTTTGGCATAGCCGTGGATCGCTTCCGGGTTCACTTCCGGCACGATCAGCGGGATCTCCGGGTCGTAACGGTAAAGCGAGGAGTTATCGATCACCACACAGCCCGCAGCAGCCGCCTTCGGCGCATAGGTCTTGGTCGCGTCCGAGCCAACGGCAAACAGCGCCATGTCCCAGCCGGTGAAGTCGAATGTGTCCAGATCCTGGGTCTTCAGTGTCGTCTCGCCGAATGTCACCTCGGTCCCCAGGGATTTACGGCTGGCCAGAGCCGCCAGTTCATCCACCGGAAACTGGCGCTCGGCCAGGATGTTCAGCATTTCGCGGCCCACGTTGCCCGTGGCGCCGACGATTACGACGCGATAACCCATATTATTTCTCCGAAATTGGGGGCCGGCCCCTTGGCCGGCTCGCGGGTTCTTATAAGGAAAGGCCGCGTAATTAAAGAGAGGTCAGCCCATATTGTCCTTGCTGAACAGATAAATTGCGCATCCCAAGGCCATCACCAGGGCAAAGAAGGCAAAAAGCGCCTGGTAGGGCATGGCCGTTCCCGCCTCTGCCAGACCCACATGCATCCGGCCCGAGGCAAACTGCATGATTCCCACCCCGCCAATGCCGAAGAGGTTCAAAAGCGTCACCCCGCGCCCGGCCAGATGGGCAGGTACAAAGGCGCGGCCATGGGCGATGATCACCGGGAAGGCAGCGCCGGAAAAGCCGACCAGCGCGATCAGCGCCGCCGCAACCCAGGCCGGACCGGCCGCTGTCACCGCCAGCATGGCCAGCGCCAGCGCGCAGATCAGATTGCCGCCCAGCACCAGCCATTTGCGGGTGCCGAGCCGTTTGTCCAGCGGGCCGTAGGTCAGCGTGCCGGCAATCATCGCACAGCCCATCACCAGCGTCACCACGCCGGTCTGGCCCGTGCTGAAGCCGTGCACATCGGCAAAATAGGGTCCCGCCCAAAGCCCGCGCAGCGCCCCCGCCGGGGCGTAGTTGACGAACATCAGTGCCATGATCGGCCAAAGCGCCGGCATCCGGAACAGATCCAGCACCGACCCCTTCTCGCCGGTCTCCAGGCGTGCGGGGTCCTTCACCGTGGCCCAGATCCCCGCTGCCACCAGCGCCGAGACGACCGCCAGCCCGGCCAGCGTCTCGCGCCAGCCGATCCATTCCACCGCCAGCGCCGTCGGGTAAGAGGCCACCAGATTGCCGGCCGACCCCACTCCCAGCATCAAGGCGGCCAGCGTGGCAAACTGCGCGGGCGGGTATTCGCGGGCGAATATGTAGTAACTCGCCATCAGCACGGGCGAGCAGCCGATACCAATCAGGAACATCGCCGCAGCGATATGCCAGGGCAGCGTTGCCAGCGCAAAAACAGCCGCCCCGCCGGCCCCGCCCAGCAACAGCAGCACAGCCGCACTGCGCCGCGGGCCGATCTTGTCCAGCGCCCATCCCACCGGCAGCTGCATCGCCGCAAAGGACAGGAACCAAAGCCCGGAGGCAAAGGCCAGGTCATCCGCACCCGCCCCGAGGTCCGCCGCCAGCACCTGGCTCAGCACCGCAAGGAAGGCGCGGAAAAACTGGCTCAGCACATAGGCCAGACACAAAACGATCAATCCCGCCTGCATTCTTCCGCTCCTCTGTCCTTTCTGCGATCCGTTGCACGGGAACCGCCGCCGCACAACCCCGTGATGTGTAATTGTGGGCACCGGATTTTCGGCTACACTCCCCGGAAAAGGGGCCAGCGGCACAGGGCATGGATCACGGCGCATGGAACACGGCAGTTTCTACGAAGACCTTCCCGTCACTAAGGATTTCGCCAAGCTGGCGGCGGGCGAAGCTTACACGCCGCTGCCCAAAGACTGGCTGCTGGGCTGCACCGACATTGTCGATTCAACCGGGCTGATCGCGGCCGGGCGCTACAAGACGGTCAATATGATCGGCGCCTCGGTGATCTCTGCACTGATCAACACTCTGGATGCGCCTTTCCCCTTTGTCTTCGGCGGGGACGGCACCTCTTTTGCGGTGCCCGCCGCCGAGGAGCGCCGCACCCGCCAGGTGCTGGCGCAGCTGCGGGCCTGGGTCGATGCCGAATTCGGCATCGAGCTGCGCGCCGCCCTGCTGCCGGTGACCTGGGTGCGCAATGCCGGCTTCGACATCAAAGTGGCCCGCTACGCGGCCTCGGAAGGGGTTGATTACGCGATGTTCTCAGGCGGCGGCATGGCCTGGGCCGAACGCCAGATGAAAGCGGGCGGATACGCTGTTCAGCCCGCGGTGACCGCTGCGCCGCCGGACCTCACCGGCCTCTCCTGCCGCTGGAGCAATGCAAAATCCCGCAATGGATCGATCCTGTCGCTGGTGCTGCTGCCGCAGGGCAAACCGGGGCGCGGCTTTGCCCGGGTCGCGGGCGAGGTGGCGGATCTTGCAGCCGGGCTGGAGCGCAGCGGCCATCCGCTGCCGCGCGGCGGCCCTCCGGTGGCCTTTCCGCCGCCGGGCCTGCGCGAGGAGGCCCGGCTGGTGCGCCGCGGGCTGCCCTATGCGCTGAAACGCTTGACCCTGCTGGCCGAATCCGCACTTGCCGCTGTTCTGTTCACCGCCGGGCGGCCCTTCCGCGGCTTCAACCCCGCCGCCTACCGGCAGGAGATGAGCGCCAATACCGATTTCCGCAAATTCGACGACGGGCTGAAAATGACCCTCGACTGCCCGCCCGAGGCATGCGCCCGGCTGAAAACCCTGCTGGAGGCGGCCGCCGCCGCGGGTCATATCCGCTATGGGCTGCACGAACAGGACGAGGCCATGGTCACTTGCATCGTGCCCTCACTGAAACGCAGCGACCACATGCATTTCGTCGATGGCGCGGCAGGAGGCTATACAACCGCCGCCGCGCAGATACGCTCAGCCCCGTAAAATCGGGCCTGCAGAATCAGACGGGGATGAATTTTCCCTTTTCCGGCTCGTAGCATTCCAGCCCGCCAGCCCCGATATCGGTCCACAGCCCGTGCAGGCTGAGGGTGCCATCGTTCACCGCAGTTTCGATGAAGGGGAAGGTCATCAGGTTCTCCAGCGAGGCCAGAACCGCCTGCCGCTCGAACCGGCGCGCCTGTTCTACCGGGTCTTCGATATCCTCGACCTCGGGGAATCGCGGCTTCAGAAACTCCATCAAGCGGCCGACGAAGCTGTCCTTCTGCTCCAGCTGCGGCGCATTGCCCTTGCACATGTCGATGCAGCCCTGCACGCCGCCGCATTGCGAGTGACCAAGAACAATCAGGTGGGTCACCTTTAGCGCGGTCACCGCATATTCAATAGCCGCCGAGGTGCCGTGATGATCGCCATCCGGCATATAGGGCGGCACCAGATTGGCAATATTACGATGAATGAAAAACTCACCTTGGTCTGCCCCGAAGATCGACGTCACATGCACCCGGCTGTCGCAGCAGGAAATCACCATCGCGCGCGGGCGCTGGCCTTCGCTGGCAAGGCGTTGATACCAAGCGGAATTTTCCGCGTATGACGTAGCTTTCCAGCCATGGTAGCGAGTTACCAAATACCCTGGCAACGGCTTAGCATGTTCCATTTCGATCCCCTTTTCTGGTTCCGTCCGCGCGGCTCATTACCCCGATTTTCTAACAAATTCGAGCAATTATAGCACCCCGCTGGAAACCTTTTGATTACCTGTACACGGCAGATTGTGCCCATGCCGTGGGGGCATGACTACTTGGGGTGAACGTGGTGGCAAACATATTATCGGTTATGCACAATGAATCCGTCCGGCTAGATCCGGAAAAACTGACAGATCTCTACGCCCAGCTCGGGCAGGCCGGCGCCGAAGACGTCGTCTGCCGGGCGATCGAGGAGCTTGCCGTGCGCCTGTCGCATTGCGAACGGCTCTGGCGTCAGAATGATCTCGAGAACCTGCGCAAGAGCGCCCGGTCGCTGATCGCGATCTCCGATCAGGTCGGCATGGACGCCATGGCGCGGATCGCAGGCGACGTGACGGCCGCAATTGACGGCGAGGACCAGGTGGCCACGGCCGCAACACTGTTCCGGCTGCTGCGGGTCGGGGAACGCTCGCTGACGGCGGTCTGGGAGCAGCAGGACCTTTCGGTCTGACCTGATCCGGCAATTCTCCGGATTGCGGAAGGAATTCCGTGCGCCTGCGGCCCCTTGGGCTTGCAGGCCGCGCTGCTGCAGCTAGTCTAGCAGTAAGACCTTCCTCACACCGGAGAATATGATGCCGCCTGTCTTTGCCCTGTCGCCCGAAGCCGCGATTGATCTGCATGTGATTGATCAGGACGGCTGTGCGGACTGGCTTGCAGCGCAGCCTGCCCCTGTGGCGGACTGGGCCGCGCTGAACGGGTTCAGCGGATCCATCGGCCAGACGCTGATGGTGCCTGCACCTGACGGCGGCGCTCAGATGGCCCTGGCCGGGTACGGCACCGCCGCGCAGCGCGCGCGGCGGCGTTTCGTGCTGGCCGCAGCTGCAGATAAGCTGCCCGAAGGCACCTATGCGATTGCCTCGGGCCTCGAAGGGCCTGCGCTCGACATGGAGTGTTTCGGCTGGCTGATGACCGGCTATGCCTTTGACCGCTACGCGCCCGGCAAAGCCGGCAAGGCCGCGCTCGCCGCGCCGCAGGGGCTGGATGCCGGCGCCATCGAAGCCCTGGTGGCCGGCGAATGCCTGACCCGCGACCTGATCAACACACCATTCTCCGACATGGGGCCCGCCGAATTGCAGGGCGCGGCCGAAGCCCTGGCCGCCGCCCATGGTGCCACGGTCAAAGTGATCGAAGATGACGCCCTGCTGGAGGCCAACCTGCCGCTGATCCACACTGTGGGCCGCGCCTCGGACCGCCGCCCGCGGCTGATCGACATCCATTGGGGCAGCGAGGGGCCGAAGCTCACCCTGGTGGGCAAGGGTGTCTGCTTTGACACCGGCGGGCTCAACCTCAAGCCCGGCGCCAGCATGGGGCTGATGAAGAAGGACATGGGCGGGGCGGCCACTGTCCTGGGGCTGACGCGGA
>CAJXHQ010000232.1 GCA_913054485.1 uncultured Paracoccaceae bacterium | reverse complement strand
CTCCACCCGGCGGCGGCGATCGGCGGTAAACATCTTCACCCCGTCAACATGCGCCGCGTCGCGTTTGGCACGGTAGCGGAAGGCCGCGCCGCCCTCACCCGCGCGCGGGCGCGGGTAGCCCGGGTAGATGATGGACAGCTGGCCCTTGTGCAGCGGCGGCACAGGACCGATACGGGCGGTGATGAGGTCGAACAGGGCAGCCTCCAGCGGCGGCCCGCCCGGCAGGCGGCCAGCCGCGTCATTGGGCAGTGCATCCACACCGATGAACCAGGTGTTTTCGCAATCCATCCATCCGGCATGGGACGGGTCCTTCACCGCCGCCAGCCCGGCAGCTCTTGCATGCGCGGCCCAGGCGGCGACAGTTTCATCCCGTTCAAATCGAACCCAGCCGCGGGACAGGAAAGTCTCCCAGTTTTCCAAGGCTCAGAACCCCCAGGCTTTGCGCAGCATGTTGACCGCCACCAGCACCAGGAAGACTGCAAAGACCCGCTTCAGGGGCTTGGGATCCATCGCATGGGCAAGTTTCACGCCCCAGGGCGCCGTGATCAGCGTCATCGCGATGACGACGCCAAATGCCACCAGGTTGACCGCGCCAAAGGTCAGCGGCGGGCGCGCCGCCGGATCAATGGGCAGGAAGAGGAAACCGATGACAGAAGGAACGGCGATGATCACTCCGAAGCCCGCTGCCGTCGCAACCGCACGATGGATCGGCGTGTTGTAAAGGCTCATCAGCGGCACTCCGAAACTGCCGCCGCCGATGCCCATCAGCACCGAGAGGAAACCGACCAGCGGTGACAGGGCAAGCCGGCGCAGCCCCTTGGGCATCGCCTCGCCCAGCCGCCAGTGCTGCCTGCCAAGCCCCATGTATAGGCCGATCACCAGCGCCAGGATGCCAAACAATGCCTGCAGCGTGGTGGACCGAAGGGCCGAGGCGGCGATCACACCTGCAATAGCGCCAAGGGCGATCCCCGGTCCCCAGCGGCGCAGGATTTCCCAATCCACCGCGCCCTTCTTGTGGTGGCTCAGAACCGAGCGCAGCGAGGTCACGATGATGGTCGCCAGCGAGGTCGCAAGGCAGAGCTGCATCAGCTGCGCACCGCCATAGCCAAGGGTCTGGAAAGCGTAGAAAAAAGCAGGGACCAGCACGATTCCGCCGCCAACGCCCAAGAGCCCGGCCAGCACGCCCGCAAAAGCGCCGATCACAGCCAGCATCACCAGCATCTGCACCAGAAGCATCATATCCGGCATCATCTTGTCCCCTGCCCGCCCGAATTATACGGGCCAGAAAACGGTGATGCGCCGGGGATGTCCAGAGCCAAAGCGCCTCAGGCGGCGGCAGGCTCGACCCGTTTCAGCGCCTCTTCCACCAGCTGCGGGCCGGCGCTGTCGCGATGCGCCTCCTCCGAGAGCTTGCGCCGCCAGGCCCGCGCGCCGGGACGGCCCGCAAACAGACCCAGCATATGACGGGTCACCTGGTGCAGGCGGCCGCCGCCGCTGAGATGGGTTTCGATATAGGGCAGCATGGCCCGCGCGGCCTCTGCCGGGTCGCTGGCCGCACCGGTGCCGTAGATCTCCGGATCGGCGGCGCAGAGGATACCGGCCGGCTGGTGATAGGCCGCACGGCCGATCATCACGCCGTCCAAACCGCGCTCCAGGTGCGTTTTGGCCTCTTCCAGCGAGGCAATGCCGCCGTTGATGGAAATATGCAGGTCCGGGAAAGCCGCCTTCATCCTATGGACCAGGTCATAGTCCAGCGGTGGAATGTCCCGATTTTCCTTGGGGCTGAGCCCCTGCAGCCAGGCCTTGCGCGCATGGATGGTCACCCGGGTGCAGCCTGCCGCGCGGATTTTCTCCAGGAAGTCCGGCAGCACGTCCTCGGGTTCTTGCTCATCGACACCGATACGGCATTTCACCGTCACCTCCGCCCGCACCGCCTCTCGCATGGCAGCGACGCAATCTGCCACCTGCTCCGGGCTTTGCATCAGCACCGCCCCGAAAGCGCCCGACTGCACCCGGTCCGAGGGGCAGCCGCAGTTGAGATTGATCTCGTCATAGCCGGCTTCATCGCCGAGCTTGGCTGCCGCGGCCAGCTCTGCCGGGTCCGAGCCGCCAAGCTGCAGTGCAAGCGGGTGTTCTTCCGGTGAATAGTCCAGCAGGTGCAGCGCCCCGCCGCGCACCAAGGCAGGCGCAGTGACCATTTCGGTGTAAAGCAGCGTCTCGCGGCTCAGCAGCCGGTGCAGGAAACGGCAATGCCGGTCGGTCCAATCCATCATCGGGGCCACGGAAAGGCGGGCAGCCCTATTCAGATCAATGTTCACAGCGATTTCTTTCCATGCACCTGTCAGAAACATCGCAGAACCCGTGCTGCTATGGACTGAGGGAAGGAGCCTTTGATTCGAGTTTCCCGGTTTGTAACATATTCCGCGACGCCAGCCAGAGGGCCGGAGGAGGCGGCTGCAAGCGCCAGTTCGAATCCCGGTACGCGTCCCGTCAGTAAACCATTGTCGACGTGATCGCTTTGGGCGAAAGTCCTAAGGCACTTCCTGAATGCCCGCCGGGCCGCTCATTACTAGTCTGGACAAAATTAAAAAATGAAGGTTTCAGCGCGCGACATTGCCAAGGCGGCGCAAACCTCCGTGGCTTCGGTTTCCCGCGCGTTCCGCCCGGACTCTCCGATGTCAAAGGACCTGAGAGCCCGCATATTGTCTGTTGCACAGGAAATGGGTTATTTGCCGCCGGGCGGGCGTGTGTCCAAGAAGACCGGGCGGATGTCCCTGTCCCTGGTCGTCGGCGACATTCGCAATCCTTACTACGCCTTTGTGCTCGATGCGTTTTCCCAGGCCGCTGCGGAAATGGGGATTGAGCTGTTTTTCCATGTCGTGCCCTCGGGAAAAACAGTCGACGCCACCATGCATCAGGTGTTCTCGGCCCGGACGGACGGCGTCATCGTGACCGCCGCGCCGCTGAATTCCGAGCTGGCCGGGCAGTGCCGGACACGGGGGCTTCCGGTGGTTTTATTCGGGCGCGTGCAGGTGGATTCCGATCTGACTGCCATCAGCGGAGACAACTACAGCGGCGGACGGCAGGTCGCCGAACGTTTTCTGTCACAGGGCCGCAACAGAATTGCCTTCCTCGGCGGCGAGCCCAAAGCCTCCACCCATCTGGAGCGCCGCAGCGGCTTTCTCGACCTGCTGGAGGAGGCCGGCGCCGGCCTCTTTGCAGAGTACAGAGGCGGGTTCAGCTATGATATCGCCCATGACATTGCCGCCGGCCAGACAGAGGCACAACAGCGGCCGGATGCCATTTTCTGTGCCAATGACATCATGGCGTTTGGAGTTCTCGATGCCATGCGGCGCGCAGGCATGGATCCGGGCGCGGATATTGCGGTTATCGGGTATGACGACGTGCCGATGGCGGCCTGGCACTGCTACCGGCTGACCACGGTCCGGCAGCAGGCCAGGCAGATGGTGCGCGAAGCGCTCGGCGTGAAGCCCGGCCTGATCGCGGATCAGGAACCGCAGGGGCGGATCATCATCACGCCCTGCGATCTCATCGAGCGCGACAGCGGATGACACCCTTCGCCGCGGCATCAGCGGAGCTGAAATATTTCAGGTGGCACCATGCCGCTTGCTGCACCTTCGGACCCTGCGTTAGCCACGCCCCACCCTACGGCGGCCCCGCGGCCGCACCTCACGAAACCGGTTGCGCAGGCGCGGGCCCGATTGCGCAGGCTCAGGCCTGACAGGAGCCAGAATATGCAGTTTCACGAAACACTTCGCTCCGGCAGGCATTTGGCCGGAACATTCATCAAGACCCCGCATCATGCCGTGGTCGAGGTTCTGGGGCAGTCGGGACTGGACTTCCTGATCCTGGACAGCGAACACGCGATGTTCGGCTGGGCTGATATCGACCGCGCTGTTCTCGCGGCACGCCACGCCGGGATGCCGTGCCTGGTCCGGCTGGCTGATGACCGGCCTGCGGATATGCTGCGCGTTCTGGACTGCGGCGCAGACGGGTTCCTGGTCCCGCATGTGACCTGTGCCGCGCAGGCCGAAGCCATCGCCCGCGCGGCGCATTACGGAGCCCGCGGGCGCGGCTATGCGGCCACCACACGGGCGGGAGAATTCGGCGCGCGCAGCATGGCTGAGCATCTAGCAGCCTCCGCCGCCCCCGTGGTCATCGCCCAGATCGAGGATCCCGAAGGGGTCGAAAACGCGGCCGCTATTGCCGCAGTCTCTGGCCTGTCGGCGATCTTTCTGGGCCCTGCCGATCTGGCCGTTGCCTACGGCGAAACCAGCACGCAGGCGCCGCGGGTGCAGGCTGCTATGGCGCATGTGACCAAAGCCGCCCGCGCCGCTGGCCTGCCGGCGGCCACTTTCGCAGCCGACATGGCGGGTGCCTTGGCATTGTTCCGAAGCGGCTTTACGATGGCGGCTATTGCCAGCGAGCAGAAGGCGATGCTGGAATATTTCTCCCCGGAGGCCGTGCGCCGGGCCAAACCCGGAGGGGCCGCCTGAATGATCAAAGTACTGGCCCTGGACCCGATACATGAGGACGGGCTGGCTTTGCTGCGCGACGCGCCTGACGTTTCTTTGGTGCATCTGGCCGACCCTTCAGACGCAGAAATCACCTCCCATATAGGGGACGCCGAAGTCCTTCTGCTGCGCGGGCGCATGCTCAGCCCCGGCCAGTGGCAATCCGCCCGGAAACTGCGCCTGGTATCCCGGCACGGGGTTGGCTGCGACAATGTCGATTTCCAGACCATGTCCCGGCTGGGGGCAACCGTGGCGGTGGCGGCGGATGCCAACTTTGTTTCAGTGGCGGAACACGCTTTTGCCCTGATGCTCGCCGCCTGCCGCCGGCTGATCACCGCGGACGCGGCTGTGCGCGGCGGCAGCTGGGGCTGCCGTGACAGGCTGCGCGCCCGCGAAGTGATGGGGGCGCAGGTGCTGACTGTCGGCTACGGGCGGATCGGACAGGCCTTTGCACAGCGGGCCTCCGCTTTTGGGGCGCATGTGCTTGTGCATGACCCGTATTTGCCGGACGGCGTCAGCCTGCCTGCCGGAATGCGGCGGCTGGCAGAACTGGACACTGCGGTGGCCGAGGCCGACATTATCAGCCTTCATGTGCCGGGAACCGCTTGCCTCTTCGGTGCCGGCCGCCTTGCACGCTGCCGGGAGGGCGCGCTGCTGATCAACACCAGCCGCGGCGGGCTGGTCGATGAGACAGCCCTGCCCGCCGCCCTGGACGCGGGCCGCCCCGCGGTCTACGCAACGGACGTTCTTGCCAATGAGCCGCCGGCAGCGGGCAGCCCTTTGCTGCAGCGGTCCGATGTTATCTTCACGCCGCATTCTGCCGCCATGACCGCAGAAGGCACCCGCCGCATGGCAATCGGCTGCGCGCAGAATGCGCTGGACTTTCTGGCCGGCCGCCTGCCTGCCCGCATGACGGCCTTCGCGCCGGGCTGAATATCCTGCATGCCGCCCCTCATACGGTGGCCGTTGCAGCCTGCGGTCGGCGGCGCGACGTCAGCCACAGCATCCCCAGCACCACCAAACCCGCCGCAGTGGCCGGCCATTGCGGGATCAGAAACAGAGCCGAAGGCACCGCCCAGAGACCCCAGCTCCATTTCCCGAAGACCGGC
>CAJXHQ010000231.1 GCA_913054485.1 uncultured Paracoccaceae bacterium | reverse complement strand
CCGCCGCAAAATCAGACGCTGATTGCGGACCAAAAGCGCCAAAGCTGAGCGAGATGAAGTTCAGCACATAATCGACGAAAGCCGAGGCATAGGTGGTCATCGCAAACAGGAACGAACCGAAGACCACGAAGGTCAGCAGCAGGATCACCGACAGAACCAGGTTCAGGTTCGAAAGGATCTTCACGCCCTTGTCGACGCCGGTCACAGCCGAGACGACCGACAGGCCCATGATGATCACCAGGCCGGTGATCAGCCCAACGGTGCCCGGTACCGGCGCGACCCCGCCCATGTCCATGATCCATTCCATGCCGGTGATCGCGTAAACCCCGTCGACAAACTGGCTGACGCCGAAGCCGATGGTCACAGAGACACCTAGAATGGTCGCAACGATGCCCAGAACGTCGACGACGTGACCCAGGAAGCCGTTGATGTAACGGCCGAACAGCGGGGTCAGCGCCGAGCGGATCGTCAGCGGCATGCCGCGGGTGTAGGCGTAATAGGCCAGTGACAGGCCGGTCACCACGTAGATTGCCCAGGCGTGAATGCCGTAGTGGGCAAAGGTGTAGCGGAAGCCGGATTGCACAGACTCAGGTGTGTTGCCCGCAACCTCGCCAGCGACAACCACGGGGTTGGAGCCCCAGAGGCCCAGCGGTTCGGCCGTGGCAAAGACCATCAGGCCAACACCCAGACCGGCGCCGAACATCATCGAGAACCAGGAGAAGTTGGAGAATTCGGGTTTTTCACCGGGCTGCCCCATCATCACCTTGCCGGTCTGCGGCAGGGCAGCCAGCACAAACAGGAAGAAGGCAAAGAAGCCGGTGATGACGACGTAAAAGGCGTTGAAGTCGCCCAGGATCTGCCAGTTCAGGCTGCCCAGAACGCCGTTGGCATTAGCCGGCCAGACCAGTGCCCAGATCACCAGTGCCGCCATCACGCCTTTGCTGAGCAGCGCAATCGGAATGCTGTAACCTTCATAAAACCCAGAATCGGATGTTTTGATATCCAACTCCGTAAATGGTGCTTTGGATGACATGATGTCCCCTCCCTGTTCGCACGTGTTATGCCTTTGTCCCCATGCGGCAGGCCGCAGCGGATCTGCCGGGGGCGAAGCCGTCCCCGGGTAGTCTTCAACTCAACGTGGAAGTCAGCCGATTATGGCCGCAATCCGGTCGAGCGTGGCCGCATTGACTGCGACTCCATCTTTCAGTGCTGCGTCACGTTTTGCCTTGCGCCCGTCGCCCGGCAGCCGTGCACCGTCCTGATCGCGGATAGACTCGGCCAGAGCAGCAATGCGCGCGGCGAAATCGCCGCCCGAGGTCGCGCCCGGATCAATGGCCAGGAAGAACTGGCCGGTCTTCGGCGGCCCGCCCGCGGTACCGGAGAAGGGCGAGGCCTCGGTGCCCAGTGTCGCCCCGGTCATTGCGGCGGCCATCATCTCGGTCAGCAGGGCGATGCCGACACCCTTGTAGCCGCCCGAGGGCGCCATCGAGCCCTTGAGGCCCACATTCGGGTCGGTGGTCGGGTTGCCATCTGCATCCAGCGCCCAGCCTTCGGGGATCGCCTTGCCTTCGCGGGCGTGTTTCATCACCTCGGATTTGGCGATAGTGCTGGCGCTCTGGTCGATCAGGATTTCCGGATGCCCGTCGGCGCCTGGGGCAGCGACGGAAAACGGGTTGGTGCCGACCACCGGCTTGGCGCCGCCCGAAGGCGCGATCGAGGCCGGGGCGTTGGTGAAGCCGATCGCCAGCAGGCCTGCTTCGGCCAGCCGCGCGGTGTGGATGCCCAGCACACCGCAGTTATAGCTGTTGCGGATGGCCAAAGCGGCCACCCCCTGTTCGCGCGCCAGCGGGATCAGCTTTTCAAAGCCCGCGTCAATGGCCGCATGGGCAAGCCCGTGGCCGCATCGGCGCAGATCACGCCGGGGCGCGGCTGGCTGAGCATGGGCTCTGCCGTGCCGTCCACCTTGCCGCACTGCACATGCTCGGCGTAGATCGGGATATAGGCCAGCCCGTGCGAGGCCACCCCAGCCGCCTCGGTGGCGGCAGTGGCAGCGGCCAGCGGCCGGGCGTTGGCCTCGGAGGTGCCCGCCGCGACCAATGCGCGGAAAGCAATATCTTCGATCTCGGCCAAAGTGAGAGTGCGGGTTTCGGTCATTTAGTATCCTCTAGTCATTGTCAGAGAGCCCCGCCCCGGCACCGGCAAGACGCGAGGCTTCCGTGGCAGGGGCAAAAGTGCGGTGGGCAAAACGGTTGAGGCTCTCCCAGGCGGCGGTGCCGGGTGTTGCACGGGCGGCCTGGGACAGCGGCGCGTCCAGGCTGCCGCCAAGGCTGGCAGAGGCCCCGGAGACGCAGGCCTGAAGCAGCGCATCACCGCTGACGGAGACAGACCGGCCATCCGTGACTGCAGCGCAGCCTTCCCACTCCAGCGTGACCGCCTTGCCCAGCTGGGACGCGGCTGCAGCGGCAAAGGGCAGCAGCATCGCCGGATGCGAGACCGCCTGCAGGGTGATGCGGCCCGTTGCCAGCCGCGCGGCGCAATCGGACAGCGACGCCCCGGCAAACAGCGGACAAAGCGTGCCGCCGTCCGTCCGCCAGTCGCCGGACAGGCTGGCCGGGCGCAGATCCGCTGCGGCTTTTCCGCCGTTCTGCTCCAGCACGGCGGCCAGAACCGCAGCGCCGTCGATGCCTTGCGCGCAGAGCCAGCGGGCGGCCTTGGCGGCCTCTTCGGCCATGCCCCAGCTGAGGCCTGCGCCGCTGGCGGCGCGTTTTGCGGTGGCTTCGATTTCGTTCAGTGCAAAGCTCATGCCTGATCCTCCGCATTGGGGTAGACCCACCGGTCGGCATTTTCCTTGGTCAGCTCTTCGGGGTAAGGCGCATTGCCGTACATGCAGATCCGCACCCAGCGGTCAGAGCGCGGGTCGAAATGCGTGGCCCCGAAGACCGCCAGCTTGAAACGCAGCATGTCGATCGGCAGCACCTCGGCGCTGATGGTGTTGTCCTGGATCTCGCTGTAAGGCGCATCCGCGGAAATCTGCACGCGGCGCACGGTGTGGCGGTGCTCCGGATGTTTCAGCAGGAATTCCGCCACCGGCAGGCTGCCGTCCCACTCTGCCAGAGCGGCATGGGCCGCAGCCGCATCGCGGGCCGGGGCCAGCGGCTGCTCGTAATCCGCAATGGGCTCCTCGAAGCGTTCGCCAAGGCGCGGTTCCAGCTTCTCCTCGGAGACATACCAGGCGCGGGCGCAGTTTTCCTTTGCCTGCCAGTCGGTGCTGAGGGTCCAGCCGAAGGAGGCCTCGATCAGGTCCCGAACGGCAGCGACAGTCATTGCGCCATTGATGAGGAGGGCGTCCGGGCGGCCATCGGCCATGGAGACGGAAAGCCCGTCCACCAGATCCCCGTAGGGTTCCAGGATCAGCGAGGCGATCAGCTCCTGCCCTTCTTCTGACAGCGCGCCTTCGGCCCAGGTGTAGAGCTGGTCCCAGGGGGTGCTGCGGGTCAGGTCGGTGTGGTTCAGATGCGCGGTGATCTTCTCCAGATCGCTGTTCAGGTCTTCCAGCTTTCCGATCTGCACCGGGTGCTGCGAATGCCAGGCCGCCACAGAAGCCTGCGAGCGGGCAAAGAGGCCGCGGAAACACTCCACCTCTTCTTCCGTTGCCGCAGGCAGGCTGCGCACGCGGGCGATGGCCTCTTCGCGGGCTTCGATCCAGTTGTTGAACAGCACCGGGTGGTTGATGATGAACGGCGCCATGCCAAGGCCAGTGGAATTGCCGATACCAAGGCTGCGGGCGGTCTCCTTGTCCAGCTCCACTGCCTGCTCGCCGCCGCGCATCCGGGCCATATGGTTCACCAGATCGCGCACGAAGGCGCGGGTCAGGTACACCGACAGCATTTCCGCCTGAAAGGGTGCTGCCATTTCCGGGCGGCAGGCGATTTTCTCGAAATCGGCGGCACCCAGTTTGCCGGAGCCATAGACGGCAGTGGAGCGCATCAGGTAGCCGACGGAGTCGACCGTTTCTGCCTCGGGCTGGCGGCCATGCGACAGGGCATCGACCATATGCTCCCACAGGCGGACCGAACGGTTCGCGCGGGACACAGACAGCGACTGTTCGTCAACGCGGCCGGCTTCCTGGTAGGGCACATTTTTGGACAGGCGTTCGATGTCTTCCGCCGTGGGCACACCGTCAAACAGGGTGAAGGTCGCATCCCAGGCGGTTGCAATCACCCGGTCCGACCGCATCTCGGGCGGCAGATCATGGGCAAAGGCGACCAGCGAATAGGTCCGCTGAGGACCGGTCGCGGTATAGACCGCGTGGCCGACGCCCTGCTCGTTGATATCGAAATGGGGGCGCGCAAAACTCCAGTTTTCCTCCGCCAGCCTGCGGGTCAGAGTCCGCATGAAGCTGAGGCGGCATTGATGGACCGAGCCGAGACGGCTGAGACGCATCACCAGCGCGGGGTCGCGCCGGGCAATGGTGTTATGCGCGGTTGTTTCCATTTCTTATCCTTTGGGTGTGAAGTTTTCGGCGAAGAACCGGTACCAGTTCCCGCCCATGATCCCGTCGACTTCGCTCGTGCTCAGGCCCGTCGCGCACAGGCCTTCGCGGATGTTTCCGAAGTCACGGTTATCCTTGAACCAGCTGGGCATCTCCGGGAAACCGGGGTTGCTGGCTGATCCTTCTCCGTAGTCGATCTCCTTGGTCCAACGGCCGACGCGCATCCATTCGACGATGCTGTCGGGCTGGTCCTGGCAGAGATCGGTTCCAATCCCGAGGTGCTCGGGGCCGAACTTTTCCGCCGTGCGTGCGATCATTTCGCAGAAGCTCTCAAGCGTGCAGGCGGATTTGTCTTTCAGATGGTGCGGGTAGACCGAAAAGCCCAGCATGCCGCCATGGCCGGTCACGGCGCGGATCACATCGTCCTTCTTGTTGCGCAGTGCAGGCGACCACTCGTAGGGGTTGGCGTGGGTGATCGCGATCGGCCGCTGGGAGATCTCGGCTGCCTCGATTGTGGACCGGTCGCCGGAATGGCTCATGTCTACTACCAGGCCGACGCGGTTCATCTCCTTGATGACCTGGCGGCCCATGCGGGTGATGCCGCTGTCGTAATCCTCATAACAGCCCGTCGCCAGCAGCGACTGGTTATTATAGGTCAGCTGCATGAAACGTGCGCCCAGGGTGTGCAGGATCTCGATCAGGCCGATGTCATCTTCCATCGGGGAGGGATTCTGGAAGCCGAAGAACACGGCGGTGCGGCCGGTTTCACGGGCCACGTCGATATCCTTGGCCCATTGGCCCTTCATGATCAGGTCGGGGTATTGCTCGAACCAGCGGTTCCACTTTTCAAAGTTCAGAACCGTTTCACGGAAGTTTTCGTGGTAGGCGATGGTGACGTGGATCGCATCCACGCCCCCTTCGCGAAGCTGGCGGAAGATCTTCTCCGACCAGTTTGCATATTGAAGACCGTCGATCAGCATCAGAGCGGCTTTCCTGCGCTGATGTAGGCGGTCTTCACGGTGGTGTAGAATTCCGCCGCCGCCTTGCCCTGTTCGCACGGGCCGTAAGAGCTGTCGCCGCGGCCGCCGAAGGGCACGTGGTAATCGGTGCCCGCGGTGGGCAGGTTGACGGTGACAACACCGGTGCGCGCATTGCGGCGGAAATGGTTCGCACGGGCCAGCGACTGGGTCACGATGCCTGAG
>CAJXHQ010000230.1 GCA_913054485.1 uncultured Paracoccaceae bacterium | reverse complement strand
TCAGACGTGTGCTCTTCCGATCTAGGCCCGTGAGGTCAGGTTGACAAGTGTAGTGATGTCCATAAAGTATAGTAACTATATTTATTGTATAAGGGAAGACCGATGCCTGTAGCGACACTTGAAAAGACGATTACTTTGGCCCTTTCAGTCCGGGATCGGCACAAAAGTGCAGATTGGTATACGGAGATGCTCGGATTTTCAGTGCTTTACCACATGGAAGACGCCGGCTGGAGCGAGCTGCAAACCTTGACCAAGGGCGTCACATTGGGCTTGGGCGAACAGGCCGAACCCACCCCCGGCAACTCGGTGCCGGTGTTTGGCGTAAAGGACATTGCCGCAGCGCGGACGGCTTTGGAGCAGGCTGGCGTCGGTTTTGACGGGCCGACCGAAACCATAGATGGGATGGTCAGCACCGCGACCTTTTATGATCCCGATGGAAATGCCCTGATGCTGGCGCAGGATCTGTCTGCCGCCGAATAGGGGGCACGTAAGCGCCTTCTATCTGGTCGTTTTCAGCAGACGGACTCAATGGACCGGTTGCAAGAAACACAAGCGCCCTGACAAAGGCCGGGCGTTGCAGGGCGGGCAGGGCGCGATCATAAACGCCGGGTTGCGGCTCTGCATCCGCCGCAAAAAGGAAGACCGCATGAAACTCAGACCGGCAGACCTGACCGATGCCTCCAGCCTCGCAGCGCTTTCTGCCAAGGTCTGGCTCGGCACCTATCTCAAGCAGGGCATTTCCGCGCATTTCGCGGACTACGTGCTGGCCGAGATGACAGCGGACAGGTTCCGCAGCAAGCTGCGGGAGCCGGGCACCGCTACGCTGGTGGCTGAGGCTGCGGACGGGCTGACCGGCTACATCCGTGTCACACGAGGCCGCCCGGTGCCGGATACCGGGATGCCGGCCAGCGAAATCAGCACCTTTTATGTGCGGCCCGGCCAGCAGGGGCAGGGCATCGGAAGCGCCCTGCTGGACGCGGCGCTGGCACGTCTGCCCGAAGGGGCGGTCTGGCTGACGACAAACGCGGAAAACACCAAGGCCATCGCCTTTTACCTCTCCAAAGGGTTCCGCCAGACCGGCGAAACCCTGTTCCGGATCGGTGCGGAGGTCTATCCCAATGTGATCCTGGTGCGCGGCGGGCAGGCATAAAAAGGGCCGGGAAAACCCGGCCCTCTGATAATCAATCCCGTCCGCCTCAGGCGCGGCGGCGGCCCCGGCGGGAACGGCGCTCTTCGCCTTCCGGCTTGGCCTCGGTACCGTCGCTTTCGGACGAAAACGGGCCGAGCACTTCGACCACTTTCTCCAGCGCCGGGCGGTCGCCGCGCGGGCGGCTGTCCAGGGCTTCGCGCATGGCGCTCAGGTGTTCCGGCATGGTGCCGCAGCAGCCGCCGACGATCTTGGCACCGGAATCCCGCGCCATCACGGCATATTCCGCCATCAGTTCCGGCGTGCCGTCATAGTGGATGTGGCCGTCGACATATTTCGGAATGCCGGCATTGCCCTTGGAGATGATGTGGCGCTCGGTTCCTTGCGCCGAGAAGCCCTGCACGGTGCGCAGGATGTCGGACGCGCCGGTGCCGCAGTTGGCACCGAAGGCGAGCGGCTTGTTGTCGAACTCTTCAACCAGCTGCGCCAGTGCGGCGGAGGTCACGCCCATCATGGTGCGGCCTGCAGTGTCAAAGCTCATTGTGCCGACCCAGGGCATGTCGGCCAGTTTGAAAGCCTCGGCAGCAGCGGCAAATTCTTCGGGGGCCGAGATGGTCTCCAGCCACAGCACATCAACGCCGCCTTCTTTCAGCGCTTCGGCCTGCTCGTGGAACATCTCCACGGCCAGCGCGTGGGACAGCTCGCCCACGGGCTGCATGATCTCCCCGGTCGGGCCGACCGAACCGGCAACAGCAACCTTGCGCCCGGCCTTATCGGCCACTTCACGGCCCAGTTCCGCGGCAGCGCGGTTCAGTTCGCGCACGCGCTTCTGGGCGTCGTGCAGTTTCAGCCGCGCGGCGGTGCCGCCAAAGCTGTTGGTCAGGAACAGGTCGCTGCCCGCATCCACCGCCAGCTTATAAAGCGTCATGATCTTCTTCGGCTCGTCCACGTTCCACAGTTCCGGCGCATCGCCGGACTGCAGCCCCATGTTGAACAGGTTGGTGCCGGTGGCGCCGTCTGCCAGCAGAACGTCTTTGGTGTCGAGCAGGGTCTCGAAGGTACTGGTGATAGGTCATGTCCCATCAGGGGCCGGAGAGCGGACTCCGGGCTGTCATTTCATAAGGGGGAGGTGTCACGCACGGCGTGCGATGGCAAATTCGTTTTCTTCATCTTCATTATGAGGATGAGACCGGGTTGCCGCCGGCGTGGCATCAAAGTTGGCCTGTTTCAGCCGCGGCGGGCGGTGCACCAGGCGGATCAGCTCAGCCGCACTGACGGTCATCTGCCACCAGTTGGGTGCGGCCATATAAAGCGGCTCCCAGTGCGGCGCAAAGCAGGTTTTGAAGCGGCGCAGCCCCTTGTCGATGCGCGGCGCCAGCCGGTGATCGGGTGCGGCGGCCAGCGACAGGCGGGTGATACCCTCTGTCCTGGCGGCCTCAATGGCGGCGCGGACCAGTGAATGGCCGGTGCCGTCGGGCGCGCCGGGCAGGATGCGCATCAGGTCCAGGCACCATTCACCGGCACTTTCGTGGAAGGAGGCAAATGCGATGATCTTGTTGTCTTTCCAGCCGAGGAAAACCCGCTGGCCCATCAGGTAGGCGGGTTCAAACCGGCCCATGGTGGTGCCGAGCGCGCGGCCGTGGCTGCCCTGCCAGGCGGCATCCACATCGGCCATCTGTTCCAGCGGCAAGTGCTCGGCGGCGGGGCGGACCTCCAGGCCTTTTTTTTCAGCCTGACGCAGCTTACGGCGCAGCTGGCGGCGGGCAGATCCATCGTCGCTATAGTTTTGGGGATCCAGCACCGCCTCTTCGGCGATGCGCAGCACCTGCCAGCCTTTGGTGCGGGCTTTCAGCGTGGTGCGGGCGGAGCATTTGTAGAAACAGGCCGCCGCGTTACGCCCCTTGGCGCGGCGTTGCAGCGGCTTCAGCGCCGGGGCGGCGCAGCCGGCAACCGGATCAAACAGCGCGATCGAGGCCTGCGGGCTGTCCAGCACCGCGACCCGCGAGGTGCCGCAGCCGATGACATCGCCGCCGTTCTGCCGGATCACTGCCGTTTCCGAGCGTGGCCGGTCATGCGGCAGCTTGTGGCCTTCAGCGGCGGGGGCGGTGTCCGCCTCCTCTTCTTCTTCCAGAACCTTCGAAAGTGAGATGGCAAGACCGGCCAGCAGCGCGGGCAGGGCGTAGTAAACCAGGCGGAAAGCGAGGATGCCGGCCATCAGCTCTTCGCCGCCGGCCATCGGCAATAGGGCAACCAGGGCCAGCTCAAACGGGCCGACGCCGCCGGGCGCGGAGGAGATCACCGCAGCACCCAAGGCAAGGAAATAGGCGCTGAGCAGAAGCGGCCAGGAGATTTCCAGAGTGCCGGGCAGCAGGAGCCACAGTGCGGTGCCGGCGGCGGCCACATCGATCAGCGTCCAGACGCCAAGGGCGGCCATGGCGGTGAGCGAGGGCAGCTGGAAGCGGCGCTTGCCCAGCGGCACTTCGGGGAAGACAAAGGACAAAAGCGTGGCCGCCGCCACGCCCAGCAGGATCAGCGCGCCGATCCACTGCATGGCAGGGCCTGCAGCCCCCGACAGGCAGGCCAGCCCGCAGACCGCGGCAAGGGCGGCAAGGAACGTCATGGCGACAAAGGTGGTCAGCTGCACGGATTGCAGCGGTGTCAGCCCCGGCAGCAGCCGCCAGCGGGCATAAGATCCGGACACCAGCCCGAAGCCCACGGTCTGCGACAGCGCAATGGCGGCAACGCCTGCCTTGCGGGCGCGCGGACCGTCCAGCCCGGTGGCCAAGTGGCGGTGCGCCACGGAATCGTAACGCCCCAGCGCCCAGAAACTGACAAAAGTCGCCGCCAGTGCCCCGGCCCAATTGATCATCGGCACCTCGCGCAGCAGCGCTTCAAGGTCGCCAAGGCTGGGCAGTGCCACACGGTCCTGCAGCACCCAGAGGCACAGGATGGTGACCATGAAGGGGAAGGTCAGGCGCAGAACCCGGGAAGCCGGACGCGGAACTGCTAGGCGTTTGAAAGGCATAAGGCTCCTTAGGCGGGTTCGGCCAATTAACCGTATGCTAGGACGGCCCTGCTTGCGGTTCGGTTAACCCAGAGTATTTCACAGGCAATTACCCCGCCGGGGGGGCTGCAAATCAAGATAATGTGACATTGGGGAGATGTTACGCCGCAGAACGCATGGCAGCGTTGCGCTGATTGCGCAGCGGCTCTGCGACGGAGCGCGGCAGGCCCGGCTCCGCAGGCGGGAGCCGGGTTTTCAAGGCAGGCGCGTCAGCCTGCTTCGGTGAGGATCGCGTCCTTGGCTGCGGGCATCAGTTCGGCCCGTTTGGCGCGGATCACGTCAGAGGCCACTTTGCCTTCCAGATCGGCGGTGACGCGGCGGATCACGTCCTCGTGGCCCGGCTCTTCCATATCCGAAGAGACCACCGTCATCGCATAGGCTTCGGCGTCGCTGCCGGTCTTGCCCATCAGCTCCGCGGCCCAGAGGCCGAGCAGCTTGTTGCAGCGCGCCTCGGCCCGGAACTGCATTTCCGCGTCATGGGCGTACTTGGCCTCAAAGGCCTGTTCACGATCGTCGAATGTCGTCATCTCCTACCCTCGTCAAATAATGTGCACCTATGATAGAAATATGGGTGCGCGGGGCCTGTCAGACAAGGGATATTGCCACCTCAGCCCCTTGTTTTCAGCGGTTAATCGGAGTTTCATAGGGCAGGCGTGCCGCGCAGGCAGTGCGCCGGTTCCGTGCAGGTTTCACGAAGGTTTGCCGCATGGGTGCGAAAGGGGGCTTCCCGCCGCGCTTGCGGCGATGCGGCCCTTGCCTTATGAGGGCGCTCAAACGGGAGTCTCCTCCCCCAAGGCAATTGTGAAAGGCTGTCCATGGCACGTCGCAAAAAGATCTACGAAGGCAAGGCAAAAACCCTCTATGAGGGCCCGGAACCGGGGACCATTGTCCAGTACTTCAAAGACGATGCCACCGCCTTCAACGCCGAAAAGAAAGACGTGATCGAAGGCAAGGGTGTGCTGAACAACATCCTGAGCGAATTCTTCATGCTCGGCCTGACCCAGATCGGCGTTCCGAACCACTTCCTGAAGCGTCTGAATATGCGCGAGCAGCTGATCCGCTCCTGCGAGATCGTGCCGCTGGAAGTGATCGTGCGCAACTATGCGGCCGGCTCGCTGTCCAAGCGTCTGGGCATCGACGAGGGTACCCAGCTGCCGCGCCCGATTGTGGAATATTGCTACAAGGATGACGCCCTTGGCGATCCGCTGGTCTCGGAAGAGCATATCGCGGCTTTCGGCTGGGCCAGCCAGCAGGACATGGATGACATCCTGAGCCTGGCGCTGCGCGTCAACGACTTCCTGTCCGGTATCTTCCTGGCCGTGGGCATCCGTCTGGTGGACTTCAAGATCGAGATCGGCCGTGTCTATGAGGGCGACTTTATGCGCCTGATCGTGGCGGATGAGATCAGCCCCGACAGCTGCCGCCTGTGGGACATCGAGACCGGCCAGAAGCTGGACAAGGATGTGTTCCGCCGCGATCTGGGCAGCCTGACCGACGCTTACTCAGAAGTGGCGC
>CAJXHQ010000229.1 GCA_913054485.1 uncultured Paracoccaceae bacterium | reverse complement strand
TGCCCGACATGAAGGCTGCGGCCGGCACGGTGATGACCCAGGCGGCGGCGATGGTCATGAAGTGGCTGCGGCGCACCAGCTTGCGGCGGCGGCGTTCTTCGGGGCCGACACGCTTGTATTCCTTGCGGTCGGACAGGTTCTTCTGGATGCGGCGTTCCACGTACCATTCCCGGAAGAAGCCAACGCCGAAGACCGCACCCACGGCGATATGGGTCGAGGACACCGGCAGGCCCAGCCAGGAGGCCACGATCACGGTGATCGCCGCCGACAGCGACACGCAGTAGGCACGCATGGCGTTCAGCTTGGTAATTTGGCTGCCGACCATGCGGATCAGTTTCGGGCCGAACAGGAACAGGCCGAAGGAGATGCCGAAGGCGCCGATCACCATCACCCAGGTCGGGATCGTCACCTTGGCGGCAAAATCGCCGAACTCGGCCGTGTGCACAATGGCCGCCAGCGGGCCGACCGCATTGGCCACGTCATTGGCGCCATGGGCAAAAGACAGCAGCGCGGCAGAGATCACCAGCGGAATGCCGAACAGCACCTTCAGGGACTTGTTGCGGTTCTCCAGCCCTTCGGACTGTTTCCTGATCAGCGGGATGGTCACCAGCCAGCTCAGGATGCCCACGGCGACGCCGATCATCAGCGCGGCCTGAATGTCAATCTTGACGATCTTCTTCAGCCCCTTCAGCGCCAGGTAGGAGGCAAAGGCGGCGGCCATGATGCCGACCAGGATCGGCACCCATTTGCGCGCCGCGGCAATCTTGTCCTCCTGGTAGACGATACGCGACTTGATCAGCGCCAGGAACAGCGCTGCAATGACGCCGCCCAGAACGGGCGAGATCACCCAGCTGGCGGCGATCTTGCTCATCGTGGCCCAGTTCACCGCAGTGAAACCGGCCGCGGCAATACCGGCACCCATCACGCCGCCCACAACCGAGTGAGTTGTGGAGACCGGCGCACCGACCCAGGTGGCAAGGTTCACCCAGAGCGCCGAGGAAATCAGCGCTGCCATCATGGCCCAGATAAAGGTGCTGGCCTCGGCCATGCCGGAGGGATCAATGATGCCCTTGGAAATGGTCGAGACCACGTCGCCGCCTGCCAGCAGCGCGCCGGCACTTTCGAAAATTGCGGCAATGGCGATGGCTCCGCCCATGGTCAGCGCATTGGCACCCACGGCGGGTCCCATGTTGTTGGCCACGTCATTGGCGCCGATGTTGATCGCCATATAGGCGCCGCAGGCGGCGGCCAGGACAATGACCAGATTGAAGGAGTCCGTGCCCAGCATTGTGGCAGCGGCGACACCAGCCATGACGATGAAGGCCAGTGCGATGCCAGGTGCCACCAGCGGGCGGGAGACATAGGCGGTGGCCGACTCCAGCTGCGAAATGCGGTTCAGATCGCTATCAAGGGTTTTATACGGAGGGCGCGGCCCGGTCTCGGTCATAGTTTTGTTCCCGGAGAATCTAAGTTCGGAACGCGCCTAGCCGTCGCACCGGCTTCGCGCAAGAGATTCCGTCACAAATCTGTTACATTGCCGTTACAGTTGGCGCAGAAGCGCCTTCAGCTGCGGTTCCTGCACCTTATTGGCCGCCGCCTCGGCCCGCATCCACTTGCGCTTGCGCTGGTGGCGTTCCGGGTAGTCAGTGCTGAGTTCCATGACTTTTGCAGAATAGACCAGCGTTTCCACCCGCTCCTCGACTCCGTGCGAGAGGCGCTTGTCGTATTCATAGCGCCCGATCGGCGCGCCCAGAACCTCGGCCTGTTTCACGCCGGCCTCTTCCCAGGCTTCCTGCAGTGCGGATTGGGCGCCGTTCTTGCCGTCCATCGGCCAGCCCTTGGGCAGGATCCAGCGTCCGGTGCCGCGGCTGGTGATCATCAGAACATCCGTGCCGCCTTCGGTCTGGCGGTAGCACAGCGCTGCCACCTGAAGGCGCAGCGGGCGCTTCAGCATGGGGCGGAGGATTTCCTCCCAGGCCTGGGTGATCACACGATTCATCTTGACTGCTCGGCACCTTCTGCGGGCGCGCAACTTCTCTTGGGTCGGTTAGGATTCAGTGAATATACAGTTGGAAGCAGGAATGACAAGGCGATGAGCGGGATTTGAACTAACCTGTTGCAAAACCTGATATCTGGAAAGGGAAGAGGGATGAAGACGGCACTTATTACAGGGGCTGCACGCGGCATCGGGCTGGCCACGGCCAAGGGGCTGGCGGCAGAGGGCTGGCAGGTTGCGCTGCTGGACCGGGACAGCGAAGCGCTGGCCGCCGCTGCGGAAGCGCTGCCGGAAGCGCTGGCGATTGATGCCGATGTCTCCATTGCCGCAGACGTGGAGCGCGCGGTGCGGGAGGTGCAGGCGGTCTGCGGGCGGCTGGACGGGCTGGTGAACAATGCGGGCGTCGCCGATTTCGGCCCGATCCGCGAGACCACATTTGAACGCTGGCGCCGGGTGATGGAGACCAATCTGGACGGCCCCTTCCTGATGACCCAGGCCTTCACCGGGCTGCTGGCGGCGGAGGGCGGCGGCGCGGTGGTGAACATCACCTCGATCTCCGGCCTGCGTGCCAGCACGCTGCGCGTCGCCTATGGCACCTCCAAGGCGGAGCTGGGCGAGATTGGCATCCGCGTCAATGCGGTGGCTCCGGGGCCAGTGGCGACCAAGCTGGCGATGGCGGTCCATTCGCGGGACATCATCGACGCCTACCACGACGCGCTGCCGCTGAACCGGTATGGCAGCGAGGAGGAGATCGCCGCGGCGGTGAACTTCCTGCTGTCGGATAAGGCCAGTTTCATCACCGGTCAGATCCTGGCCGCCGATGGCGGCTTTGAGGCGACAGGGATCGGTCTGCCTGCGTTGCGCAAATAGGAGGGGGGGCTCCAGCCGTTGGGCATCGCAGCGCTGGCGCGCTGCGGCCGGCGCGTCATTTGCGGCGGTTTGCGCGCAGGGTGGGGTCTTCCTGAGTGGGGTCTTCCGGCCAGGGGTGCCTGGGGTATTGCGCGCGCATGTCCTTCCTCACATCCGCATAAGAGCCGGACCAGAAGCCGGGCAGGTCGCGGGTGATCTGGATCGGGCGCTGGGCAGGGGACAGCAGCGTCACTTTCAGCGGCACACCGGCGCTGGCGGGATGCCGCGTGACGCCGAACATCTCCTGCAGGCGCACCGAGATCTCTGGCCCGCCGCTGGCGTAATCGATGGGGATCTTGCGGCCCAGCGGGGTTTTAAAATGCCCGGGTGCCTCGCAGTCCAGGATCTGCGTCTGCTCCCAGCTGAGTGCCGCCTTCAGGGCGGGCAGCAGGTCGAAGCGTTTCCAGTCCTCGGCGTTGCGCACGCCGGTCAGCATTGGCAGCAGCCAGTCTTCGATCGAGGCGGTGAGGCCTTCGTGCGTGAAGTCCGGCAACTCATGCCCTTCGGCGCGCACCAGTTCGACCCGCGCAGCAAGCCGGCCTGCGGCGCCCTTGAGCCGGATGCCAAGATCACGCACACCGTCCAGCATGGCTGTTGCCACCGCATCTGAAGGCGCATCTTTCCGGATCCGGTCCTCAAGCACCACGGCCCCCAGCCGTTCCTGCCGGCGGGCCAGCACCCGGCGGTCGCGCTTGGACCACTCGCAGAGGTCTTCCCAGGCGATCTGATCCTCGAACAGCTCGCGGATCTCGCCCTGGCTGATCTGCACCGCCATGCGGATCTTCGCCTCGCGCGGGTTGCCGTCAGTATCCAGCGCCACGATGAACGGGGCGCCGGCCAGCACGTCGCCGGGCTCCAGCACAGCCCCTTTGCCGCCCGACAGCACGTAGCGCGGCACGTCGCCCTTGCGGCGCTGGCCGATCCGGTCGGGGTAGGCGAGGGCTGCCAATGCCGCAGGGCCGGGGTCCGCTTTGGCCGCGCCTGCCTGGCGCGCCAGCCGTTTTGCTTCTGCCTTGATGCGCTGCAGGGCGGGGATGTTCACCTGGTGCGGGCGGCGGCGCTGGAAGGTTTTGACGTCCCGCAACGCCTCGAGCCGCAGCATCAGGTCGCTGGGCGCACCGCGCAGGGGGTCGCGTTCCGCCAGCAGGGCGGCAAGCGGCGCGGCGCTGCCGCCTGCCACCGCCAGCATATGGCCCAGACGCGGGTGCAGGGGCAGGGCGGCCAGTGCGCGGCCGTGTTCCGTGATGCGGCCTTGCCCGTCCAGCGCGCCCAGCATCGCCAGCAGCGCCCGTGCCTCGGCCAGCGTGCCCTCGGGTGGCGGGGTGAGGAAAGGCAGGTCTTGCGGCTCTGCCCCCCAGAGTGCCAGTTCCAGCGCCAGCCCGGTGAGGTCGGCGGCTTCGATCTCCGCCGGAGGGAAGCCCATCAGCGCGCCTTCTTCTCCCTTGGTCCAGAGCCGGTAGCAGGTGCCCTCGGCGACACGCCCGGCGCGGCCTTGGCGCTGGGTCGCCTCGGCGCGGGTGACTTTCTCGGTGACCAGCCGCGACATGCCCGAGCCGGGGTCAAACCGCGCGCGCCGGGCCTGGCCCATGTCCGCCACCACGCGCACATCGCGGATGGTAAGCGAGGTTTCAGCAATCGAGGTCGCAAGAACCACCTTGCGGCCTGTCTTGGCGGGTTCGATTGCAGCGCGCTGTTCGGCAAAGGGAAGCGCGCCGTAGAGCGGCCGGATTTCGCAATTGCCGGGCAGGCGGTTTGCCAGCGCAGCTGCGGCGCGCCGGATCTCGCCCTCGCCGGGCAGGAAGGCCAGGATGCCGCCGCCGGCCGGGCGGGTCTCGCGTTCGGCTTGTACGATCAGTTCTGCCAGCGCATCAGCGCGCCGGGCCTTTGGTGGAAGAGGCTTGTCCAGCCAGCGGGTTTCGACCGGGAAGCTGCGGCCTTCGGAGGTTACCACAGGTGCGTCCATCAGCTTGCCCACGGGGTCTGCATCCAGGGTGGCGGACATCGCCAGTAGGATCAGGTCATCGCGCAGCGCATCCGCCACCTCGAGGCAGAGCGCCAGGCCAAGGTCAGCGTTGAGGGAGCGTTCATGGAATTCATCAAAGATCACCGCGCCCACGCCGGGCAGGTCCGGATCGGATTGCAGCATGCGGGTGAGAATGCCTTCGGTGACCACCTCGATACGGGTCTGTTTCGAAATTTTCGCCTCGCCGCGGATGCGGTAGCCGACGGTCTGGCCCGGTTTCTCGCCGAGCGTTTCGGCCATGCGTTCGGCGGCGGCGCGGGCGGCGAGACGGCGCGGCTCCAGCATCAGGATGCGGCCCTGAGTGAGGCCGGCCTCCAGCATGGCGAGCGGGACTTTGGTGGTCTTGCCGGCCCCAGGAGGCGCCTGCAGCACGGCGCGGCCCTGCTTGCGCAGGGCAGAGATCAGATCGGGCAGGGCATCGTCGATGGGAAGGCGTGTCATGTCAGCCTTATCGCCAAAGGCGGCAGCGGCGTCCAGCGCCGGCGCGTCATTGGCGGGGCCGGGTTTTCCTTGCGGGCAAGCGCTCCCGCCCGGCGGGCGGGCATCAAGGATGCCCTGCGCCCCTTGGGCCGCGCGCCGGACCTGCGGCCCGGCGCTGATGCCGCATGCCGAGAGGCGCCGCCTGAAGGGCAGCCGGCGAATGCAGGGCACCCCTGCCGCGCTAAAGGCGGGTTCGCCGCGGTGCGGGGTGGCGCGGCCGCAGATGGCAGGCGGAGTCTCGCTGCCGGCCCGCCCGCCGATTGCGGTTGCATGGCCGCCCGCTGCGCCATTGTGTGCCCGGCCAGCTGCGGCCGGGTTTAGCG
>CAJXHQ010000228.1 GCA_913054485.1 uncultured Paracoccaceae bacterium | reverse complement strand
ACGCTCTTCCGATCTCCGTGACGGGGTTGAGTAACATGCGGCAGATTTTTTCTGGGCAATTAAGTTGTTTTGCAGCCGCTCCCTGACCAAGCTCGCCGTGGCCGGACAGGCGCCGGCCGGTTCATTTTTCAGGAGATCTATTATGAGTAAGCCGGTTCTGGCCGTTTTGGCCCTGATCGGGAGCGCGTCGGCGCTTGCCGCAGAGACACGCTTCCCGGAAGATTACAAGAACAGCTGCGGTGTGTCCCAGCAGGAGCTGGACCGGTGGTTCAGCGCAGGGCAGGTGAAGGAGAATGCGCCGGTGGTCCCCGCCGACAGCTTTGCCTTCCCGCCGGTGGAGAACACCCTGTGCGATTTCTACCATTGGGGGGCGCAGATGTTCCTGTGGCTGACCAGCCCGGACGGCGGAGGCGGGCAGGTGTTCGACAGCGCCGGGTTTTATGACGTGGTTGCCAGGCCGGGGGGCGGGTTTGCCTTTGCCCCCTCCAGCGGAAGCGCCCCAAATGCCATGCAGCTGCGCGGAACCAAGCCCGAGGATATCGGCAATACCGGGCAGGCGGGCGGCCACGATGTGCTGATCAGCCAAGCCAAGGCGCTGACCTATTACGGGATCCACGCCAATGACATTTTCGCGGATTACCGCACTGGTCAGTACAATGGTCTGTTCAAGGATACTCCGCTGGCAGAGAATTTCCCGGACAGCCGCGAGGATATGGAGTTTTTGCAGACCCGGCTTGGTGTCACCTATGATGATCCCGAAGTGATGACGATGGAGCTGAAAACCTCCTGGGTTCCGGCCGCCAGCGTTGCGGCTGCGGACTATGTGACCATCCAGGCGCGGGTGCCGTCCTTCGACAAATCGGATCCCAAGAACTGGAAGCTGACGGGGACCGAAATTATGGAGCTCGCCATGGTCGGCATGCATATCGCAGCGCCGGTGCACGGGCATCCGGAACTGGTGTGGTCAACCTTCGAACATGTCAGCGCCGCCCCCATCGCCCCGTATTACTACCTCGACACAGGTGGTGCGGTGACCGCCTGGAACCCGGAAACGGCCAGCAAGTGGATCTATTTTCCCGAAGGCGGGCAGTTGCCGCCGCAGATCACTCCGCTTGCGAAGACGGGCACCGCCACTGGCAATATCATTGCCAGCGGAGATCAGCAGATCGGGCCGGTCACGGTCGCACAGCTGAACCCCTGGGGGCTGGCTCCGGCGGCAGACGGGGCAGCGGATAAGACACAGACTGCCACCGACAATACCGACCTCGTCTCGTTGAATGCCAGCTTGCGCAACATCCTGTTCCCGATCGGCGATGTGCGCGCCAACTATCTGCAGGCTGGCGGGATCTGGACCGTCCAGGGGCAGCTGCCCTCGGGCGGCACCGATCCGGCGATCCGCGGCGGCGACAGGCTGGCCAATTCTACGATGGAAACTTTCCATCAGTATCCGAATGAAAATAACGGCTTTGTGGCCGAGAACTGCTTCTTCTGCCACAACGACAGCTCCGGGACCGGCGCCGGTGTCGGGATGAGCCATATTTTCGGGACGCTGCAGCCCTTGCAGAAGTGATAAAGATTACACCGCAGACGGCGCAAAAACCTGCCTGCGGTTTTGACCATCTGCCCGCGCGCCCCTATATAGGCGGCACGCGCGTAGAAAGGCTCTTTCGTGATCCGGTTCATTCTCTCCTTCATCGGTGCCATCTTCAGCACCATCACCCTTGGCATTTTCATGTTTGCCGCGACGGTGGGGGCTGTCTTCTGGATTTACGGGCGCGATCTGCCCAGCCATGAATCGCTGGCCCAGTATCAGCCGCCGACGATCTCGCGGATTTATTCCGGCGAAGGCCAGCTGATCGATGAGTTTGCCAAGGAGCGCCGCCTGTTCACCCCGGCCGAAGAAATTCCGGACATGGTGAAACACGCCTTCATCAGCGCCGAGGATAAGAACTTCTACACCCACAAGGGGTATGACATGCGCGGCATTGCCGCTGCGGGTTTTGAAGCCGTGCGGTCGCGCGGGCAAAACGTGCGCGGGGCGTCGACGATCACCCAGCAGGTGATGAAGAACTTCCTGCTGGACGGCAGCCGCCAGGCCGAACGCAAGATCAAGGAAATCATCCTCGCCACCCGGCTGGAGGAGACGCTCGACAAGGATCAGATCCTCGAGCTTTACATGAACGAGATTTTCCTGGGCCAGAATTCCTTCGGCGTCACCGCCGCTGCGCAGTCCTATTTCAACAAGACCCTGAATGAGCTGGAGCCGCATGAGGCGGCGATGCTGGCCTCGATGCCCAAGGCGCCGGGCAAGTTCCACCCGGTGCGCGGCAAAGAACGCCTGATGGAGCGGCGCAACTACGTGCTGCGGGAGATGAAGGAAAACGGCTACCTGACCGCAGAGGTCTACCTGGCCGAAGTCGAAAAGCCGCTGCGCTCGGTGCAGAACGGCGATTTTGCCAGCTTCCGCACCGCGCTTCCGCCGCGGGACTATTTTACCGACGAGATCCGCCGCCAGCTGTCGCAGGACTTCG
Organism: uncultured Paracoccaceae bacterium; assembly: GCA_913054485.1. GTDB lineage: Bacteria > Pseudomonadota > Alphaproteobacteria > Rhodobacterales > Rhodobacteraceae > FREY01. The sequence continues at coordinate 3,208 of CAJXHQ010000228.1, read as the reverse complement.
GCGAGGGCGAGTTCTTCACCGGCGGCTTTACCATCCGTGCCACCATCGATGAGGAAATGCAGCGCGAAGCCGCTGAGGCGCTGCGCCGGGGGTTGGAGAAATATGACCGCAAACAGGGCCTGTGGCGCCCCACTGGCGAGGCGCTTGCCGCCGAACAGCTGGGCAGTGAAGCGGACTGGCGCGCAGCCCTGCGCGACGTGAAGATCCCGCGCGACGTGGTGCTGAACGGCCAATGGTACCCGGCCGTGGTGCTGGAGGTTGGCGCCAAGAGCGCCCGCATCGGCATCGAGGGCGTCGACGAAGACGAGGATGGCCATTACATCTCCGCTGCCGATGTGACCTGGGCCCGCCGCCTCGAGGAAGACGGCTCCAAGGGCCGCAAGGCGCAGGTGGCCGGTGATCTGCTGAAGCAGGGTGAGGTGGTCCTGGTCCGTGCGCTTAATGACAAAGAGGGCAACTTCCAGCGCTGGTCGCTGCGCCAGATCCCCGAAGTGCAGGGCGGTTTTGCAGCGATGGACGTGAACACGGGCCGGGTTCTGGCGATGCAGGGCGGCTTTTCCTATCAGGATTCGGTGTTCAACCGCGCGACCCAGGCGCAGCGCCAGCCGGGGTCTTCGTTCAAACCCTTCGTTTATGCGGCGGCCCTCGACAGCGGCTACAGCCCGGCCACCATTGTGGTCGACGCGCCGATCGAGATTGACACCCCGCAGGGACTCTGGACGCCGAAGAATGCCTCCAATGAATATTATGGCCCGACCCCGCTGCGCACCGGTATCGAACGCTCGCGGAACCTGATGACGATCCGTCTGGCGCAGGAAGTCGGCATGCCGGTTGTGGCCGGCTACGCCGAACGCTTCGGTGTCTATGACGAGATGGGGCCTTATCTTGCCAACTCGCTGGGCGCGGAAGAATCGACGCTTTATAAAATGATCTCGGCCTATGCGATGTTCGCCAACGGCGGCGAGCGGGTGGAGCCCACCCTGGTGGACCGGATCCAGGACCGTTCAGGGCAGACCATCTACCGCCATGATGACCGCAGCTGCGTGGACTGTGCCGCAGGCCCGCTGGCTGAAGGCGCCGCCCCCCGTATCGTCACCGACCGCGAACAGGTAATGGATCCGATCACCGCCTATCAGCTCACCTCGATGATGCGCGGCGTTGTGGACCGCGGCACCGCGTCGGGCGTGGTGAACCTGGGCGTGCCCACCGCGGGCAAGACCGGCACCACCAACGAGGCCAAGGATGTCTGGTTTGTCGGCTTCACCTCCAATATCGTGGCTGGCTGCTACATGGGCCATGACAATCCGCGCCCTCTGGGCCGCGGCGCATTCGGCGGCAGCATGTGCGGCCCGGTGTTCCAGGAGTTCATGACCGCCGCGACCGAGAAATACGGCGGCGGCCGCTTTGATGTGCCGGAAGGCGGCCATTTCATCAAGATCGACCGGTTCACCGGTGCGCGGCTGCCGGATGATGCTTCGGGCGAATATGTCGTGGCCGAATATTTCCGCGACGGGGCTGAGCCGATCTTCGGCCTGACCTATGACGGCGGGTTTGCCATGGGATCGAACCTTCCGCTGGCGGAAGAGGTCCGCGCCGCAGGCCGCCGCGTGACCACCTCAACCGGCGGCACCGCCGTGCTGGGGCCGAAGGCCACCTTCGGCGACGTCAGCTCGGGCGGGCTGTACTGAAGCAGCGCGCGGGTCTCGCGGGCGTCCAGGCATTTGCGCGCCATTCGCCCGTATCCGGCCGGATCATCGCGCAAGCCCGGCTGCGCGCTGAAGAGGTCTTCGCGCACCGGTCCAGGCAGGCCGTCCAGAGCGGATTGTCCGGGAAAGAAGCTTTCTGTGGCTACATTTTCGGCGAAAACCACCTCGTGCCGGTCCAGAAGCAGGTGGACATAGGTGATTTCAGGAACCGGAACCTGCCGGATGCCGCTCCATCCCACCATGTGGCATGCAGCGGCGAACACCTCCGGTTCGCCGGTCAGGCATTCCGTGAAACCGCCGCGGAGCAGGATCTTGTGCTGCGGCGAGACTGCTAGCGGGCGGGCAGCACCCAACACGCCGGGCGGAATGCAGACTGGCTTGCTCCTGCCGGTTCCCGGGACCGTTGACACGCCTTTCCAGAGCACAGGCTGAAGCCCGTTGTCCCGGGTGCAGACAAGATCTCCCGGCGCCAGGCTTTCGGCCGGGCGCGGCCCTTTTGCCGTGGCGATCAAAGTGCCCGCTGCAAAGCAGGTGATGGTTTCAATACTCGAGAATGTGACCACTGACCCGTCGGACAGCTGGGCAGTGCCGGAGAGGCTGCCTTCCTCGCTGATGCTGTTGATTGTCAGGCCGCCGGGCTTCAGAAGCCCGTTCAGGTCAAGCGTGTCGCCATCTGTTTCGCCGCCGTCTCCGCCGAGGATGGTGAAAGCAGAAGATCCGTCTTCAAATGTCTCTTCAAGGATGAAGATATCATCCCCGTCGCCGCCTTCAGCCGTGTCTCCCTGGCCGGCATGCAGCTCATCATTGCCCGCGCCGCCGGAGAGCGAGTCCGCTCCGGTGCCGCCTGACAGCGTGTCGCTGCCCCCGCCGCCTTCGATGGTGTCAGCTCCGGCCCCGCCGGTGATCGAGTCATCTCCGCCGCCCATTTCATCTGCTGTTACCGGAGTGAGCACTTCCCCGGATACAGCATCGACGGACAGGACGCCGCCGCTATTGAGCTCAATTTCAATGGTCAGCGGCTGCCCGTCCAGGGAGGGGTCGGAGTACCCGTCGCTCGACACTGTCAGGCTATCCAGGCGGTCTTCGTCGCCGGTGTCACCGGTGAACGTTCCGATCACCATAGAGCCGGCGTAGATGTTCACGGTGAAGTTTGCGCTCCCCTCGTATGAATCGCCGATGTCCAAGCTGAAATTGTATGTGTTTCCGTCCTGGTAGGTTTCCGAAAGCACCTGGCTGAAGCTGTCGCCGTTATCGTATAGATATGCGACGTTATCGCCGGTGACGGTGCCTTCGTCGATTGACCCGGATGTCGGATTCCATATGCCTGCATCCGCGCCCGAACTGATTGTCCACTGGGAAATCCCCACTTCCCAGTCGTCTTCGTTGAGAGTTGTGTCCTCAAAACTGGCGTTGTTAATGGTGATGCTGGACGACGAAAACTGCGGTTCCGGGGCGTCATCGCCGTACAGGAGGTCGTCACCCGCGCCGCCGTCAATGGTGTC
>CAJXHQ010000227.1 GCA_913054485.1 uncultured Paracoccaceae bacterium | reverse complement strand
GGGGCTGCATATCACCGCCGCCAGAGGCGCGGATGCCGCGCTTCTGCGCTTTGCTCATCAGATCGAGAGCGCGCTGTCTGCCTAGGCGGCAGTCCCGCGCGCCTGCGGCAGCAGGTAGGGCAGGCCCGCCGGGGCCGGGGCGCTGACCGGCACACGGCAGTTGTAGGCGGTGGAGAGGTTCTCTGCCGTCAGCACCTCTTGCGGGGGGCCATCGGCCAGCACGCGGCCCGCCTGCATCAGCACCACCTGGTCGGCATACATGGCGGTGAGGTTCAGATCGTGCATCACCGCCACCACCCCGCCGCCGCGGCGGGCGTAATCCTTCACCAGGTCCATCACCGTGTACTGGTGGCCGATGTCCAGCGCCGAGACCGGCTCGTCCAGGATCAGCCAGCGGGGTTTGCCATGGGCCATCGGCTGCCAGACCTGCACCAGCACGCGCGCCAGCTGCACCCGCTGCTTTTTGCCGCCGGAAAGGTCCTGGTAAAAGCGGCCGGCAAACCCGGCGAGGTCCACCGCCTCCAACGCCTGGAACGGCAGGGTGCTGGAGGCGGCAGACAGGCCAGCGCTGAGGCCAAGCCGGACGATTTCTAGCACCGTGAAAGGAAAGGCAACCTCGGCTGTTTGCGGCTGCACGGCGCGCAGCGCGGCCAGTTTCCAGGGTGTCTGCTTTGCCACGTTCATCCCGTTGAGGCGCACCTCTCCGCTGTAAGGGATCTCGCCGGTGACACAGCGCAGGAGGGTGGACTTGCCGCAGCCGTTCGGCCCGGCAATCGCAGTCAGTTCGCCTGGATTGGCAATGGCGCTGACCCCCTGCAGGATCTGGCGGCGGCCAAGGCTGGCGGTGATATTCAGGGCTTCCATCAAATTCGCCTTTCTCACATGCCCATCGCGCCGTGGCGGCGCAGCAGGATCCACAGGAACACCGGCGCGCCGAGGATGGCGGTGACAATGCCGATCGGCAGCTCTGCCGGGGCCAGCACGGTGCGGGCGATCATATCGGCGGCCAGCAGCAGGCTGGCACCAAGCAACGCGGCATTGGGCAACAGAGTATGGTGGTCAGGCCCCGAGGCCAGCCGCAGCACATGCGGCACCACGATGCCGACAAAGCCGATGCCGCCGGACACCGCCACCGCCGCGCCGGTCGCGGCGGCCACGGTCAGGATCGCCATGTTCTTCACCCGCTGCACCGGGATGCCGATATGGCCGGCTGCGGCCTCTCCCAAGGCCAGCCCGTTCAGCCCGCGCGCCAGCAAAGGCGCCGCGGCCAGCGCGGTCAGGATGATCGGCGCCGCGGCCAGCACCTTGGGCCAGGTGGCCCCGGCGAGAGAGCCCATCTGCCAGAAGGTCAGGTCGCGCAGCTGCCGGTCATCTGCCAGGTAGGTCAGGACCCCGACAAGCGCCATGGCTAGCGCGGTGAGGGCAATGCCCGCCAGCAGCATAGTCGCCACCGAGGTCTGCCCGCCGCGTGTCGCCACGCGGTAGAGCAGCAGGGTCGAGGCCCAGCCGCCGAGGAAGGCGGCAATGGCAACAAGGTAGTCCCCCGCAAAGCTGAGAACGGTGGCGGGCAGCAGCCCGCCCAGCACGATGGCGGTGATCGCCGCAAGGCTGGCGCCGGCGCTGACCCCGACAATGCCGGGATCGGCCAGCGGGTTGCGGAACAGCCCCTGCATCAGCGCACCGGAGACCGCCAGCGCCGCCCCCACCAGGATGCACAGGAACAGCCGCGGCAGGCGGATATCAAAAAGCACCAGCCTGTCCAGTGGTGAAAGCGCGCGCCCGGCAGCCAGATCCGCAACGGCGCCCCAGACAGAAGTGCCCGCAGCCCCCCAGCCCAGCGAAGCAACCGACATCACCATCAGAAGCAGCGCAAGGAGAACGGTCAGCCGCCGCGCCCGGGCGCGGCGGTCAAATCCGTGTGCGGCCCCGGTCATGGGGGCCTCTGCCGCCAATGTCATCCCTCTGCACCGCCATAAAGCGCGTCCGACAGGATGCGGACGCCTTCCGCGGTGCGCGGGCCAAAGCCCAGAAGAAGCTGCCCGTTCATCCGCACCACGCTGCCGGTTCGGGCGGCCGGCGTCAGAGCCAGCGCCGGGATGGCCAGCAGGTCCGCATCCGTGGTTTCGGTGTCGCCGCCGTTGGTCATCATCAGCACCACATCGGGCTTGGCGGTGGCGATTGCCTCGGCGCTCATTGGCTTGTAGCCGTCAAAGCCCTGCGCCGCATTCACGCCGCCGGCCATTGCGATGATCGCATCCGCTGCCGAGTTCTGGCCGCCGGCCATGATGCGCCCGCCCATGGCGGTGAGCACGAAGAGCACGCGTTTGGGATCACCGCCGGCTGCGGCGGCCGCAGCGGCGCCGGCTGCGTCCAGATCGGCAGAGACCTTGACTGCGAGAGCTTCGGCCGCCGCTTCCTGACCCAATGCGCTGCCGGTCAGGCGGATCTTATTCAAGATGCCTTCAGCGCTGTATTCTACCGGGAGCTCAACAAAGCTGACGCCAGCCTCTTTGAGCACGTCGATGGTGGCAACGGGGCCTGCACCTTGGGTGGCGATGATCATGTCCGGAGCCACTGAAAGGACGCCTTCAGGAGCCAGGGTAGCCAATATCCGTCAGCGCTCGCGCCGCCTCCGGGAAGGTGGAGGAGCGGTCGCGTGCCACCAGCCGGTCCTGCTGGCCCAGCTCATAGACAATTTCGGTAACGGAAGAGCCGATGGTGACCAGCCGCCCGGGCGCGCCTGCCCAGGCCAGGTGCGCGGCCAGAGAGGCCGCCAGCAGGGTGCTGAGGCCGAATTGCAGGCGGGAAAACAGGGTCATCATGCCTCCTCCAGAACCGGTTTGGAGGCAAGGGCTCCGACAATGGCGTTCCAGGCCGGGCGGTGGTTTTCGCCCATGTTATGGCGGCCGAAGACCTGGAAAATCACGGTGCCTTCTGCATCAAAGGCTTCGACCGAGACAGCGTCGCCGCGTTTGGTCGGCTTGTTCACGGCCCAGACCTCGGCGATATGGTCGAGCCGCAGATGCAGGTCGAAACCGGGATCCAGCACGTTCTGCCAGGGGCCCATTTCCTTAAGCGTGATGATCGGGCCGCCGTGGATCTCGATGCAGCCCATGTTGCCGACAAAGAACATGACCTCGACGCTTTGATCGCGCACTGCTTCCAGCATCTGGTTGACGGCGCCCCGTTCCAGCTCGCGCGCCAGCGGTTCACCGGCGACACGGTAGGCGCCCAGCCGGTTCATGCCCAGCTTGCGGGTAAGCCCGATAAACTGGTGAGTGTCTGTCATCCCGGCCCAGCCCTTGCGCAGCTCTTCGGCCTTGCCCGGGTTCAAGCGTGGCGCATCCGCAGGTTTGCGCGGCGCAACAGCCAGTTCGCCACTCTGATCATCCAGTTTCAGCCCCGCGACCAGCCGGTCGAACTCCACGACGTCGGATGCCGGGCGCAGATGGATCTTGTGCACCGCATCGCCGGCTGCATCAAAAATCTGGATCGAGCGGCGCGGGCCGTTATCGCCTGCGCGCTCCACCGCAAAGGCCGAGACCCAGTGGGCTGGGAAGAAGCGCAGGTCGATTTCCGGGTTGTTCACCATCGAGGCGTGTTCGCCGCTGCGGTAGTTCTCGTAGACACCGACCTTTTCGATCACGCAGGAGTCATTACGGGTCAGCGCCATGACCTCGCCCAATGCGGTGAGGCGCGGCACGATTTCGTCGGGCTTGGGCTGAATGCGGGTAACGCCGTGCCCAGCATAGGCGGCAACCAGCTGCGCCTCTGTAATATTCAGTTTCGCGGCAAAGTCGCGGTCCCGGATCTTCGGGTTATCTGCGCGTGCCTGCCGGATCTCCGAAGCGGAGGGGGTGGCCAGTCTTGTCATGTCAGCCCTTTCAGGTGGTCTGGATCTGAGGGGCTGGCATGAGGCTTTAACGGCCGGTGCTGGCTACTGCCGCTGGGAACGCGGTGAGTCATATGTTGACTCTTTTTATCAGCTTAACTATCCGGCTCAAGCGGAATTAAAATGATTCCGGAAAAATAATCAAAACAACGCCACGCCAGCACCACTGCCAGCCCCGGGTTACTGCATAACGAAGGGACAGCAGATGCGTGCGCGTGTGCTAAATATGAATTTCTTGGGAACCGTTTCGGCTCTCGGCCTTGCGGCTGGCGCCGCACCGCTCTGGGCGCAGGATAGCGAGCTTGCAGGTGTGGAAGGCGAATACCTCGGCACCATCGAACTGGCGCAGGGCAAGCGCGAAGTGCAGACCGGCACCGCGATCCCGGTCACCGTTGTGAACCAGGACGAGATCAACGACCGTCAGGCGGGCACGATTGCCGAGCTGGTGGATTCGGTCCCCGGTGTGACGGTGGTGAACGGCACCACTCCGAACGGGTCCGGCATCAATATCCGCGGCTTCGGCGCCAACGGCAGCTACGGCAACGATCAGAAGGTGGCGATCATTATCGACGGCGCCCTGTCGGGTTCCGAAGAGCTCTACCGGATCGGAACCCAGCAGTTCACCGACCCTGCGCTTTTCCGGGAAGTCTCGGTCATCCGCGGTACTGTGGGCACCTTTGAGTACGGTTCGGGTATCATTGGCGGTGCGCTGGTGCTGGAAACCAAGGATGCGGCCGATATCACCGGCGGTGAGATCGGGGCCCGCTTCCGCCAGACATTGCAGGCAACAACAAATGGCTGGGCGTCGTCCTCTATCCTGGCCTGGCAGCCCATGGAGACAGTCGAATTCCTGGCCAACTACACCGTGCGTGATTCCGATGATTACTCCGACGGTGACGGCAATCTCGTTGCCAACACGGCGTCGCGTTCGGACTCCAAGCTGGTCAAGGGCCGGTTCAGCTTCGGGGATGCGCTGGAGCACTCTGTCACCGCGTCCTGGAGCAACACCTACTCCGAAGAAAACAGCGTCCCCTATGACGCCTTCAGCGGCAATACCATGTTCGGCCTGGTCAACCGTGAGACGGAAACCAATATCGCCGGGCTGCGCTACCAGTGGCAGCCGTCGGGCAACGATCTGATTGATCTGGATGTCTGGCTGACCTACTCCGATCAGACCATCGATCAGGAAGACGCGGCCGGCGGCTCTTCTGCGCTTCTGAATGCAGATCACAGCTATGAAACAACCAAGCTGACGGCCAAGAACAGCATGTACTTCTCCACAGGCGCGCTGACGCATGATCTGGTCGCGGGTGTCGATATCATCCGCAAGGAACGCGCAGACGCCAACAGCGCGCCTGGCGGTGTCGATGAACGGCTTGCAGTCTTTGTTGTTGATGACATCTCGATCGGCGATCATTGGATTGTGTCGCCCTCTGTGCGGGCGGAGACACAGGATCTGACCTCCACCGATGGATCCGCCAATTACGACAACAGCGCCCTGATGGGCGGTCTGTCCGTGCGCTATGAATTCGATAACGGCTTGGCGCTGTTCGGCAGCGGGGCTTACACTGAGAGCATGCCGATTCTGGATGACCTCGGCACCCCGGCCTTCATGACCATGCCAGAGCGCTCGCATACTTTCGAAGCCGGTGCCTCTTATGCTGCCAATGATGTCTTCGCGGGGGGCGACAGCCTGGCCTTCAAGGTGAATGTCTACGAAACCCGGCTTTGGGACGTGACCTCCTATACATATGGCGGCCGGTTCACCAGCTCACCGGTCGAAAGGGTCGAAACCTCGGGTGTGGAACTGGAGGCGGGATATGCCCTGGCCTCGGGCCTCTACGCGGATCTGAACGCGACC
>CAJXHQ010000226.1 GCA_913054485.1 uncultured Paracoccaceae bacterium | reverse complement strand
CTGGCTGTATTGCGCCACCCGGCTGCGCCTGAGCGTCGCCCGGGATTTCAGCACCAGCCCGTCCGAGAGGATCTTCAGGTGATTGGCGCGCAGGGTTTCCCCGGTAGAAGTGATATCGGCGACCATCTCGGCGGTCTCGTTCTTCACCGTGCCTTCGGTTGCGCCCTGGCTGTCGACCAGCTGGTAATCGGCCACGCCCGCATCGGTCAGGAATTCCCGCACCAGCCGGTGATACTTGGTGGCGATGCGCAGCCGGTGGCCATGCGCCTTGCGGAACCCCGCAGCAGCGGCGTCCAGATCATCCAGCGTGTCCACGTCGATCCAGAACTGCGGCACAGCAAGGATCAGGTCGGCATGGCCGAAGCCCAGCGGCGCGATCTCTTCCACCTGCTGTTCCCAGCGCGGCAGTTTTTCGTGCACCAGATCGGTGCCGGTGACACCAAGGTGAATGCGCCCGGCCGCCAGTTCGCGCGGGATTTCCCCGGCAGAGAGCAGCACCAGGCTGACGCCGCCGATTCCGTCGACCCGTCCGGCATACTCCCGGTCCGACCCGGTGCGTGACAGGGTGACGCCGCGCTTGGCGAACCAGTCAAAGGTCTTTTCCATCAGCCGCCCCTTGGACGGCACTCCCAGCTTGAGGCTCATGCTTTGGCCTCCTCAAGTTCGAGCATCAGATCCGGGCGGATCACACCGCCCACGGCGGGGATCTCGGCCCCCTGCCCCAGCATCCTGGTCAGCGCATCATAGCGCCCGCCGCTGGCCACCGGAGGCAGATCCGGGCGTGCTTCGGCGTAGAAGCCGAAGACAAAGCCGTCATAGTATTCCATCGACGTGCGCCCGTAGGTGGCCTCGAAGTCAAGGTGGTCAACATCCACGCCGCGCGCCTTCAGCGCCGCCGCACGGGCGTCCAGCGCGTCCAGTGCCGGCAGCATCTGCGGCAGATCGACAGCAATGTCGCGCATCTGTTCCAGCGCAAAGGGCAGTGTTTCGCGCACCGCCAGCAGGGCCTCCAGCGCCAGAAGCTGGTTTTCCGCCAGCGGCGGCTCTGCCGCATCGGCACGCAGGGCGTCGATCCGGTTATCGATCTCGGCGCGGCTGCGCTTGCCGATTTCCGGCACAGAGCCGGTGATATCGCCTTCGGTGGAGAGCAGCGCCTCGCGGGTGGGCGGAACGGCTGTGCGGCCCGCAAACCGGTCCAACAGCGCACGGAAGCGGCGCGGGCGCCAGATATGGCGCATCAGCGCGGCCTTGCGCCGGTCTGTGGTTTTCAGCCCCTGCACGGCAGCCATCAGGATGCCCATGTCGCCGGTTGCGGCGCGCACCGGCAGGCCCTTCAGCTGCAATTGCATGAGGGCAAAGACCTCGGCATCGGCTGCGGCGGGGTCTTCGCGCTCGAAGATCTCGTAGCCGACCTGCACATATTCGTTGGGCCGGGTGTCGTCGAATTCCTGACGGCGGAAGACCTCGCCGGAATAGGTGTAGCGGGCAGGCTCGGCACCCTCCTGCATATGCATCTGCACCACCGGCAGGGTGAAATCCGGGCGCAGCATCTGTTCGCCGCGCAGGGCGTCAGAGGTCACATAGGCACGGGCGCGGATGTCTTCGCCGTAAAGATCCAGCAGGGTCTCGGCGGATTGCAGCAGCGGCGGATCAACGATCTGGCTGCCGGCGGCCTCGAACACCACGCGCAGGCGTGCGGCGCGGGCCAGGATATCGGAACGTGTCGGCATCGCGTTCACCCTTGGCTTGCGAGGATTTCGCGCACCTTGGCGACCAGGTCGCCGCGGGGCACTTCGAACTGGCTGGGGCGCTCTTTCCACTCTTCCAAGGTCGCGCTTTCCGCGATCTTGGCACCGAGGATCAGATCCTTGATCTGCACCACACCATTTGCCTTCTCATCCCCGCCCTCGATCACGGCCACGGGCGAGTTGCGCTTGTCCGCATATTTCAGCTGGTTGCCGAAGTTTTTCGGATTGCCCAAGTAGACCTCGGCGCGGATGCCTGCGTTGCGCAGCTCGGCCACCATTGCCTGGTAGTCGGCCATGCGGGCGCGGTCCATCACGGTGACCACAACCGGACCTGCGGGCTGTGCCTGAATGCGGCCCTTTTCGCGCAGGGCTGCCAGCAGACGGTCAACGCCGATGGAAACGCCGGTTGCCGGCACTTCCTGCCCGGTGAAGCGCTTCACCAGATCATCATAGCGGCCGCCGCCCGAAACAGACCCGAACTGGCGCTTGCGGCCCTTTTCGTCGTGGATTTCGAATGTCAGCTCGGCCTCGTAGACCGGGCCGGTGTAATAGCCGAGGCCGCGCACGACGGAAGGGTCGATCTCGATCCGGTCAGAGCCATAGCCGCCGGCGTCCAGCAGCTCGCCGATCTGCTCCAGCTCGGCGATGCCATCCGAGCCCACTTTGCTGTCACCAACTGCAGCGCGCAGATTGGCCAGCGTGCCGGCCGTGTCGGCGGCTTTGGAGGTCAGGAATGCCAGCACCGGGCCGGCCTGATCGTCGGACAGGCCGACACCGTCAATGAAAGCACCGGAAGCATCCAGGCGGCCCTTGGTCAGCAGCTCGCGCACGCCGGCCTCGCCAACCTTGTCAAACTTGTCGATGGTGCGCAGCACGTCGTCGCGCTTGGCGTCGCCCGCCTCCAGCCCCATGGCCTCCAGCACGCCGTTCAGAACCTTGCGGTTGTTGACCCGCACAAGGTAGTCGCCGCGGGGAATGCCGACGGTTTCCAGCGTATCAGACAGCATGGCGCAGATTTCCGCATCCGCTGCCATCGAGGCAGAGCCGACAGTATCCGCGTCGCACTGGTAGAACTGGCGGAAGCGGCCGGGGCCGGGCTTTTCATTGCGCCACACCGGACCCATGGCAAAGCGGCGGTAAGGGGTAGGCAGATCATTGCGGTGCTGGGCATAGACACGGGCCAGGGGTGCTGTCAGGTCATAGCGCAGCGCCATCCAGTCGCCGTTGTCCTTCTCGTCGAACTCCTGCCAGGCAAAGACGCCCTCGTTCGGGCGGTCGACATCGGGGAGGAACTTGCCCAGCGCCTCGACGGTTTCCACGGCGGAAGATTCCAGCGCCTCAAACCCGTAGCGATGATAAACCCCGGCAATCGCCTGCAGCATTTCGGTGCGCTGAGTCACTTCGGCGCCGAAATAGTCACGGAACCCCTTCGGCGTCTGGGCCTTGGGGCGGGGCTGTTTCTTCACTTTGGCCATCGAGGCCTCCTTCGGGTTTTGAACCGCTTTACTGTCGCTGCGCGGTCTAGCCCATGCGTATGACAACAGCAAGGCAGAGCCCCTGTGCCATGGACCGCGCGGCGCGGATGGGATACACCGCCGACGCGCACATACCGGAAGAGACCCATGCAGCACCTGGAAGAGAAAATCGCCCATCTGACCCGCACCATGGAGGAGCTGAGCGATGTTGTGGCGCATCAGCAGAGCGAGATCACCGTGCTGACCCGGCGGGTGAAAATGCTGATGGAGCGCGAAGCCGGCCGCGAGCACGACGGCGGCGGCGGTGCGGTCTTCGGCGACGAACGCCCGCCGCATTACTGAACGCCCGCCGCATTACTGAGCGGGGCAAAAACCGCTTCGAAGCGGCTTGGCAAAAGCGCCTGTCCAAAGGCCTTGGGCCTTCCTGTCAACCCGACCGCGAGAAGCGCGGAGCTTTGGTGCCGGTCCGGTCCAACTCTGCTCCGATACGGGCGGCGGTTTCCTGCAGGTCCGGCAGGGCACCCAGATCCAGCACATCCTGCATCGACATGTCCTCGCGCAGCCAAACCACGCTGACCGTGCCATGCAGCCCGGATGAGGACAGGATCGGCACCGCCATCGCGCCAAGATCCGGACCCGGATCAAAGCCGCGGGTCACCCAATAGCCCTGTTCCCGCAGGCCGAAACCGCGTTTGCGGGTGGCCTCCAGTTCAGCACTGAGCCGCCCGTCTTCAATCCACAGCCGGTCCGTCTTGTCCCCACTGACTTTCAAATACTCCAGATGAACCTGCGCCTGCTGGCGCGGGGCAAAAGCCAGCGTGGCCCGTCCATGGCCGGAGCGGACCATGGACGGGCAGATCCCCAACCCGGTCCGGGCAGGCGCCATCGGCCCGCGCATCCGTGTGCTTTCAACTATTTCGAGTTTTCCTAGCCCGATTGGAGTGCTCAGATCAGAGGGCAGTCCGATATTCCTGCTCCGCATTTTCAGCAGGAAGGGTGTCGCAAGCTCTGCCAGAGGATGCGCTCGCGCGCGTTCCCCCAGCAGATCGCCGAGGGAATGCGCCAGCTCATACTGCCCCTCCGCAATATTGCGGCGCACCCAGCCGCATTCCTGCAGAGTATGCAGCAGGCGCAGCAGTGTTGCATTGGCCAGGCCGGTTGCCTTGCGCAGCCCGGCCAGCGGGGTCGGGCCCTTCCGCGACAGGAACTCCACGATTGCCAGCCCCCGGTCCAGCGTGCGCAGCCGCTCTGTCCCGATCTCTTCGCTCATCCCGACCCTCCGGTTCACCAGGCGGACCGATGATTAGCACGCGTCGGTTTTTTTGCAAATACTGGAAGACGAATCAAAAATGAATCAATGGCGCAGCCACTACCGCGCCGCAGGGAAGAGATCGCATGAACATCCTGTTCATCATGTATGACCAGCTGAGGTTCGACTACCTCAGCTGCGCGGGCCACCCGCATCTGCACACGCCGAATTTCGACCGTGTGGCAGCACGCGGCGTGCGCTTTACCAATGCCTATGTGCAATCACCGATCTGCGGCGCGTCGCGCATGTCTTTCTACACCGGGCGCTATGTCTCCTCGCATGGGGCTCAGTGGAACGGCTATCCGCTGCGCGTGGGCGAACACACCATGGGCGACCATCTGCGCAAACAGGGCATGGGCTGCTGGCTCTTGGGCAAGACCCATATGAAGGCCGACAAGGAAGGCATGGAGCGTCTGGGCCTCAGCCCCGACAGCCAGATCGGCGCGCGCCAGGCGGAATGCGGCTTTGACGCCTGGATCCGTGATGACGGGCTTTGGGGCGAAGGCCCGGACGGCTGGTATGACGAAAAACGCTCGCCCTACAATGAATACCTCAAGGACAAAGGCTACCCCTCGCACAACCCGTGGCACGATTTTGCCAATGCCGGGATCGATGATGATGGCGATATGGCCTCGGGCTGGATTTTCAAGAACGCCGACAAGCCTGCCAATATCCGCGAGGAAGACAGCGAAACCCCCTGGCTGACCACCAAGACGATGGAGTTCATCGATCAGGCCGAAGGCCCCTGGTGCGCCCATGTCAGCTTCATCAAGCCGCATTGGCCTTACATCGTGCCCGCGCCTTATCATGACATGTACGGACCGAACCACGTGCCGCAGGCGGTGCGCCATGACGTGGAGCGCGAGGACCCGCACCCGGTGTTCGGCGCTTACATGGAAAACAGGATCGCCTCTGCCTTCCAGCGCGAGGAAGTCCGCCAGAAGGTGATCCCGGCCTATATGGGGCTGATCAAACAATGCGACGACCAGCTGGGCCGCCTGCTGGACCACCTGGAAGAGACCGGCCGCATGGATGACACTATGATCGTGCTGACTGCGGATCACGGTGACTACCTCGGCGATCACTGGCTGGGCGAAAAGGATCTGTTCCACGACCCCAGCGTGAAGATCCCGATGATCATCTATGATCCGCGCGCGCCAGCCGACGCCACCCGCGGCACCACCTGCGACGCGCTGGTGGAATCCATCGACCTGGCCGCCACCTTCGTAGAA
>CAJXHQ010000225.1 GCA_913054485.1 uncultured Paracoccaceae bacterium | reverse complement strand
CGCCGTCCTTTACCTCCTGCAAGTCCCGCATCGGGTAGAGCGCAATAGGTTCCACCATGACCACCACGCGCTGCTCTTCCCGCGCCAGCCGGACGCATTCGCGCATCATCATCGCCGCGTCGTCCCCGCGCGAGGGGCAGGCGATCACGATCCCCGGAATATCGCGCAGCACTGCCAGCGAGTTGTCATTGTGGAAATGGCCGCCGAACCCTTTTTGGTAGCCCAGCCCAGCGATGCGCAGCACCATAGGGTTGGTGAACTGCCCGTTGGAGAAGAAAGAAAGCGTCGCCGCTTCGCCGCGCAGCTGGTCTTCGGCATTGTGCAGATAGGTGAGGAACTGGATTTCGGGCATTGGGACAAAACCGTTGTGCCCCATGCCGATGGCAAGGCCAAGGATGCTCTGTTCATCCAGCAGCGTGTCGATCATCCGGTCCGGGCCAAACCGGTCGACCAGCTTCTGTGTCACGCCGTAAACACCGCCCTTGGTGCCGACATCCTCGCCCATCATGACGATCTCGCTATGTTCCAGCATCAGATCGGTCAGCGCCCAGTTCAGCAGCTTGTTCATCGGCTGCGGATTGGCGAGCTGCTTGTAGTCGGACCCGAAAGCAGCGGCGCGGGCCTCTTCCGACGGGCCATTGGTGGGCTTGCACGCCCGTGCCGGCGGGATCAGCGAGGCCATGACCTGTTCCGCGGTCTGCAGGCGCGGGCGTTTCACCACTTCTTCGGCAACGCGGGTGCATTGGTCTTCGCATTCCTGATAGATCGCCAGCGCCTCATCCGCGCTCAGCACGCCCTTACCGATCAGGAGGCGCGCTGAATGCATCAGCGGATCATCGGCTTCCCAGCTTTCAAAGACTTCCTTCTGCAGATAGGCCTGCTGCAGGTCGGATCCGGCATGGCCGTAGAGCCGCACCAGCGACAGATGCAGAAAGGCCGGTTTTTTGCGGGTCCGGACGTATTCTGCCGCCTCCTGCGCCACGCGGTAGGTGCCGAAGATGTCCAGCCCGTCGGCGTGGAAATACTTCAGCCCCGGTTTGTTTGCGTAATTCGCGCCGACCCAGCCGCGCGGGGTGCGGGTGGAGATGCCGATGCCATTGTCCTCGCAGACAAACAGCAGCGGCAGCGGCACTGACTGGTAGGACGTCCAGCAGGCGGTGTTGATGGCGCCCTGCGCGGTGGAGTGATTGGATGAGGCATCCCCGAAGGAACACATGACAATGCTGTCGTCCTCCAGCGCCTTGTGCTCGGGCGCGTGGCGTTTGGCGAGGCCGATGGAATAGGCCGCGCCGACGGCCTTGGGAAGGTGGCTGGCAATGGTCGAGGTCTGCGGCGGAATGGTGAGGGCTTTGGAGCCCAGCACCTTGTGCCGCCCGCCGGAGATCGGGTCCTCAACGGAGGTGGAAAAGCTCAGCAGCATGTCCCAGGCCGGCGTGGTGCCCGGCACCTGCGCCGACCGCATGGTCTGAAACGCCCCGTCCCGGTAGTGCAGGAAGGCCATATCCGAAGGATCCAGCGCGGCGGCCACGGCGGCCATGCCTTCGTGGCCTGACGATCCGATGGTGTAATAGCCCTGACCTGCGGCCTGCATCTTGCGCGAGCGGCGGTCGAGATTGCGGGACAGGCACTGCGCGCGGAAGACCGCAACGGCGCCCGCATCGCTTAAGGGGCCGGAGGCGGGGTTGCCCGGCGGCAATGTGCCAGCGGCGAGTCGGTCGCGAAAAGCCTGATCGACAATATCTGCGCGGTCCATTTGGTCTTTCCTTCTGGCGGGTCAGTTCAAAAGCTCGGATGCGGCGGCGATCCGCGCGATGCCTTCGCGCAGATCCTCCATGGCATATGCGTAGGACAGGCGGAAATGGCCCGGCAAGCCAAAAGCGCGCCCCGGCACCAGCGCCACAAGCCCCTGGTTCAGAATGTATTCGCAGAAATCCGCATCGCTGGTGATCGTGGCCCCATCCGGCGTGCGCTTGCCGATCATCCCTTCGCAGGAGGGGAAGACATAAAAAGCGCCCTGCGGTTCGGGGCAGGTGATACCTGCAATGCCGCCGAGGGCGGAGACGGTGAAATCACGGCGTCTGCGAAACTCGGCATTGCGGGCCGCCAGGTGGTCCTGCGGGCCGGTCAGAGCTGCCAGCGCAGCGGCCTGTGAAATGGAGGACGCCCCTGAGGTGCTCTGCCCCTGAATGGCGACCATCGCCTTGATCAGCGGTTCCGGGCCGATGCCCCAGCCGAGCCGCCAGCCGGTCATCGCATGGGCCTTGGAGACGCCGTTCACAACCAGCGTGCGCGCGGCCAGGTCGGGGGCGGCAGCACAGAAACTGGTAAAGGGCTGATAGGCGATATGCTGGTAGATCTCATCCGCCAGCACCCAGACATGGGGATGGCGGCGCAGCACCTCGGCCAGTGCTTGCAACTGGGCTGCCGGATACATCGCACCCGAAGGGTTGCCGGGCGTGTTCAGCATCAGCCAGCGGGTGTTCGGGGTGATCGCGGCCTCCAGCGCCTCCGGTGTCAGCAGGAAACCGTCGGCGGCCGGGCAGCGGACCGGCACCAACTGCGCCTCGCTCACCGTGATGATATCCGCGTAGCTGGTCCAGTAGGGGGCGGGCACAATGACCTCATCACCGGGATCCAGTGTGGCGAGGAAGGCATTGGAGATCACCTGTTTTGCACCGGTAGAGACAATGACGCTTGCAGGTACGGTTGCAAATCCGGCCTGCGCCGCGATGGCCGCGCGCAAGGCCGCCGTGCCCTGGGTCGGCGGATACCCGGTGTCCCCGGCCAGCGCGGCCTGACGGGCGGCCTCGATGACATGCGGCGGGGTGGGGAAGTCCGGCTCTCCGGTGCCGAAGGACAGGACCGGTTTGCCGCTGTCCTTCAAGCCTTTGGCGGCTTCGGATATGCGAACGATCTCGGACAGTTCAAGCGCAGCGGCGCGGCGGGATCGGCGGAAGGCTTGGGGCATGGTAATCGGGCTCATAACTGGGTTATCATGACATAGCTCAATGTTCGCACCGAAAATATCGACCCATTGGCATGAGAACATTACAATTTGGAATGAAAAATGCTCACCGCCAGACGCTTCCTGCCTCCGCTGCAATGGCTTGCCGCCTTCGAGGCTGTTGCACGGCACGGTTCCGTGACTGCCGCAGCGCAGGAGCTGAGCCTCACCCAGGGCGCTGTCAGCCGCCAGATCCAGAAGCTGGAAGAGGCCGTCGGCACCCCGCTGTTTCATCGGGAAAAGAAACGCCTGCATCTGACCGCCCAGGGCGAGACCTACGCACAGGCGGTGCGCGGCGGCCTCGCCCGGATCTCCAACGCCACCATGGCGCTGCATACCGGTGCGGGCGGGGGGGGGCTCAACCTGGCGAGCCTGCCCGCCTTCGGAGCCCATTGGCTGGCGCCGCGGCTGCCCGCCTTCCTGCAGAAGAACCCGGGCATCACCGTCAACCTGTCCACCCGGCCGGAGCCATTTGATTTTGCTGCCGAAGACCAGCACGGGGCGATACATTTCGGGCAGCAGCCCTGGCCGGGCAGCGACGGGGTGAAACTCTGGGAAGAGGAAGTGCTGGCAGTTGCGGCCCCGGCGCTTGTACCGGACGGGCCTCTGACACCGGTGGATGTGTCCAGGCTGCCGCGGCTTCAGCTGCAGAGCCGCCCGCAGGGCTGGCCGGCGTGGTTTGCCGCCTGCGGCGTGCCGGATCCCGGCGGCGCCTCCATGATGGCCGACCAGTTCGCCACTTTGATCCAGGCGGCCTGCTCCGGTCTCGGTGCTGCGCTTCTGCCGCGCTACCTGATCGCGGAACAGCTCTCCAGCGGCGCGCTGCTGGCGGCGCAGGTTCCGCAGCCGGTGATCTCCGGCGCCTATTTCCTGGTCTGGCCGCAGGGCCAGGGCAGCCATGCGGCCCTCGCCGCGCTGCGCCTCTGGCTGACGGCGGGCAGGCCGGTCGAAGATGGCGCTGGCGCCGAAAGCTTCTGAATTCCGGACAGTCTGCCGGCCGTTAACAGCCGGACAACCCCTGGCCGGTAACGGTCTGCTCTGACTGGGAAAGATCCGTGAACAGGTGGGGAGTGGGGAATGGGCATGGCCGGGGTGAAATGGATGGCAGCGGCAGTGGCGGTATGTCTGCCGCTTCAGCCGGCACAGGCTGCGGGGGCGGATGCAAGCTGCGCGATCCAGAATGAGCTCATCCGCATTCTGGTGGAATCGGAGCACTTCATGCTGCATCTGCAGGAAGGCAGCTACCCGGAGGCCGCGCCGGACCTGGAGGAGCGCTTGCGCACCACGTCGCTTATTGCCCTGCGCAACCGGATGGAAGAGGCCGGGCTGGCGGATGCGGCGGAACCGGCCGCGAGGATGGTTCTTCAGCAGCGCCTGCTTCTGCGCGCCAACCGGGTGGAAGGCCGTGCCAAGGCGGCCCGGGCCTCCGAGGATCTGAACGCGGCGGCCGCGCTTGGCGAGCTGCGCAGCATGGCCTCGGCCTGGCCCTGTTTTGACTCCAGCCGCGCGTTCAACGGCCTGGCCATGGGTGCGGCCGGCGGCAGCGGCGGGCCGCCGGCGGCATCTGAACGCGTTCAATCCGCGCTTTTCGGCTTCCTCAGCCTGCTGCTGACCGGTGGCGGTGCCTACTTCTGGTGGCGCAGCAAGATCGACCAGCGCATGTCGCGGCGCTATGCCTGCTGGATCCCCTGCACCGTTTCCTGGGCCGGCGGCATTCAGCCTGCAGCCATTGTCGATATCAGCCGCGGCGGGGCCCGGCTGCGCAACGCGGAAGACCTGCGGGCGGGGCAGCAGCTGGTGCTGCAATTTGCCGGGGCCGCGCTGCCTGCGCGCGTGGTGCGGCGCAAGCGCCGGACCTGTGCCGTGCATTTTGACAGCCAGCTCAGCGGCGCCTTCGTGCAGACGGCCCTGGATACCTACGGCTGATCCCGCACTGCAGACCGCATTGACTGGACGCCGCGCAGCTTTTGGGCAACAACCCTGGCGAAGATCGGAACGGAGACTAATCATGATCGAACGCCTTCACACCGGCACCCGGATGAGCAAAATCGTCAAGCACAACGGGGTTGCCTACCTTTGCGGGCAGGTCGGGGCCGGCGAGACGGTCGCCGAACAGACCCGGGACTGTCTGGCGCGCGTTGATGCGCTGCTGGAAGAAGCAGGCACCGACAAGACGAATATCCTGCAAGCCATTGTCTGGGTTGCGGATATGGCGGATTTTGCCGAAATGAACGGCGTCTGGGACGCCTGGGTCCCCGAGGGCCACGCCCCGGCGCGCGCCTGCGGCGAGGCGAAACTGGCCCGCGACGTGCTGAAGGTCGAGGTCATTGTGAGTGCGGCACTGCCGCAGAGCTGACAGCTGCACAAAACAGCCGCCCGTCAGGGCGTGCCGGTCAGCGCGCCTGCGGATTGCGCGCTGATCATGGCTTTCGCCGCGCTTTTGCGCCGTGGTGATTCTCTTGCCGGGTTTTTCTTCCGGCAGCCCCCGCGCGCATCAGGAATTCAGTAACAGCCTAAATTTAAGGCGCATTTTTCCGGCGGCGGTTTTTGCGGGGCGGCGCGCGGGTCACGCTCCAGTTGCGCTTACTCCAAAATTAAGCATTGGGCGCACATTTTTGATTTCCAAGTTTGTTAATGATGGAGGGCACCATGCTGAAGGCGGGCTCTAAGAAACTCTCGACGAAACTCCCCTTGTTTATCGTGGGTTTCAGCACGTTAATCGGCGCCTTTCTGATTTTGACCAGCTTGGTTAGTTTCCAAAAATATGCAG
>CAJXHQ010000224.1 GCA_913054485.1 uncultured Paracoccaceae bacterium | reverse complement strand
CGCAGGTCGGCGCCGGTGAGGTCGCTTTCGTTGAAGTCAGCCGACGTAAGGTCCAGATCCGCAAGGGAGGCGTTTTCCAGGGTGCAGGCGGTGAAGGCGGCGGTATTGAGCGTCTTGCGCCCCAGTTTGCGGGAGAAATCCATCCGCTCGATCCGCGCGCCCAGCAGTTTGCAGTCTTTGAACGTCACATTGTAGCCGTCGCAGCCAGAGATCACTGCCAGCGACAGATTGCAGCCGGCGAATGTGGCAAAGCTCATGTCGCAGAGCCGGAATTCCGCGCCGGTCTGGCTGCTGGCGGCAAAGAAGCTGCAGTTGCGGAACTCGGCCTCGCGCAGGCTGGCGCCAGCAAATTCACAGTCGAGAAACGCGCAGGAGGTCCACTTGCTGGCGATCAGCACATCGCCCTTGATGCGGGTTGCGCGCAGTTCGCAGTTTTCGAATTCCAGCTCCTGGTCATCCTCGACCTGTTCAAAGTCGAAGCCGGAAAGATCCCGGTCGCGGCAGCCGCCGGTTGCAAGGACTTCGTCAAGGGTAGCGGCCTGTTCACGGAAAATCCCTGCTTGTTGCGGCGGCATGCGCCGCAGAGATATGATAGCAGGCACCTCTGGTGCTCAAGGGGAAAAGCCGGGCAGCAGTTTGTTTTGCCCCTTGCAATTTCCGGTGCAGCGGCGTGATCTGCGCGGGTTTTGACGCCTTAGATCCGGAGCAATTCCCATGGACGCCTCTTCCGCCTATCAGGACAGCCTGCCCACCTCTTCCGATGCGCTGCTGGCGCAGCTGGACGATTGGGGGCTGGAATACGTGCTGCACGACCATGTGCCGCTGCGCACGGTGGAGGAGGCCAAATCGGTGGAGGCGCAAATGGCCGTGCCGGGCGAGAAAGCGCTGCGGCTGAAGAACCTCTATCTGCGCGACCGCAAGAAGCGGAACTACCTGGTCAGCCTGGAGCAGGACCGCGAGATCGACCTGAAGGCGCTGGGCAAGGCGCTGGGAGTGGGGAACCTGTCGTTTGGATCGGCGGACCGCGTGCTGGAAAACCTCGGCATCCGCCCCGGCGCGGTGAGCCCTCTGGCGATGGTGAACGGCGCGGAAAAAGGCGTTATATTCCATATGGATGCCGCCGCGCAGGAGGCGGATGTGATCTATATGCACCCGCTGGTCAATGACCGCACCATAGCGATGCCGCGCGCCGGCCTGCTGGCGTTTTTTGACCGCATAGGCGTTTCGCCGCACTGGCTGGGGTGATGCAGAAGGGGGCGCTGCCCCCGCCTCCCCTGCGGGAGGCTCCCCCGGAGTATTTCGGGAAAGATGAATGGGTCAGGCGGATTTCAGGTCCGGCCAGTTCTCCGCTTCGGACGGCGCAGCCTGCAGCCAGCGGTTCACGGCTTCCACGGTTTCGGGGATGCGGGCACGGTCGCCCCAGAGGTCGGGCACATGCCAGGAGCGGCCGCCTTTCAATGCGAAACGAGGCTGAAAGCGGAACTCTGCGCCGGTCTGGCCGCCGGCCTGCAGCTCCATCGATAGGATGTCGGACAGCGGGATTGTTTTCGGGCGGACGCGGACAGGGCGGACGCGGATAAAGGTGGCACGGCCCGCCCGGCGGTCCAGGATCAGCGCCCAGTCCCGGCGGCGGTAACGGATCAAAGTCTCGCGAAGGTTGAGCGCAATGCCGGCGGCGAAGAGCACCAGGAAGGCCCAATGCGTCCAGGGGGCAGGCAGGGGGCTGGCGGCCTGAGTGACGATCTTCAGCACTGCCGCGCCGCAGAGGATTGCGGCGGAGGCCACCGGGCTGGCAAATCCGCTGGGCGGGGCGGAAATCTCTAAGCGGTTAAACGTGTCGGTCGTTAAATTCATCCGGCCAAGCTGCCGCTTGACCGGATTTGTGTCAAGGTGCTTATGCCACCAATTTTTCGATAGCGTCACGGGCGTTTGCCAAGGCAGCCTCTGCATCCAGGGCCATGCTGGCGGCGGCCACGATTTCAACCTCGGTGATGCCGATGAAGCCCAGAACATGGCGCATATAGCCGGTGGCGAAGTCGTATTCAGAGCCGACCGGCACGCCGCCGGAGGCCACGGCCAGCACGGCGCGCTTGCCGTTCAGCAGGCCTTTGGGGCCGGATTCGCTATAGGCAAAGGTGACACCGGCACGGGCCACAAGGTCCACCCAGGCCTTCAGGTTCGCGGGCACGGAAAAGTTGTAGACCGGCACGCCGATCACAATGGTGTCTGCCTGTTTCAGTTCTCCGATCAGCTCGTCGGAAAGGGCCAGTTCGGCGGTCTGGGTTTCGGAGCGCTGATCCGCGGGGGTGAAGTTGGCACCGATCCAGGTCTCGCTGACAACCGGCAGCGGCGCGGCCAGATCGCGGCGGATTACGTCGCCGCCGAGCTTGGCGACGATCTGCGCGGAGAGATCGCGGGTGACGGAGCCTTTGATGCGGGCGGAGGAGTCAATGTGCAGAATGGTCATGGGGGCGTCCTTTGCTTGCTTCAGTATTGTGGTGCTGGAATAGAAATGGGATATTGCAAATTCGAACTCAACACGTGTAAATCAACATGAGATGTGCGAATTTGCGCAGGGTCAAATGGCATTCCGGAGGACGGGTATGGAAAATTGGGACGAGGTGCGAACGGCCTACCAAGTGGCGCGCATGGGCACGGTCAGCGGTGCAGCAGAGGTGCTGGGTGTGCATCATGCCACCGTGATCCGTCATGTCGACGCAATTGAGGGGCGGCTGGGAGTGAAGCTCTTCCAGCGCCACGCCCGCGGCTACACGCCGACCGAGGCCGGGCAGGATCTGCTGCGGGTCGCCCAGGCCACGGATGATCAGTTCGGCCAGCTGGTCGGCCGCCTGAAAGGCCAGGGAGACGATGTTTCGGGCGAGCTGGTGGTGACCTCGCTGGCCTCTCTGGCGCCGCTGCTGGTGCCGGTACTGAAGGAGTTTCAGGACATGCATCCGGGGCTGATCCTGCGCTTCCTGACCGGCGAGCGGCTGTTCCGGCTGGAATATGGCGAGGCGCATGTGGCAATCCGCGCGGGCAATGCGCCGGAGCAGCCCGACAACGTGGTGCAGCCCTTCGTGCGCCAGCGCATCGGATTGTATGCGACCAAAAGCTATGTGGAGAAACACGGGCCGCTGAAGGGGATCGAGGATTTCCCCAACCACCGGTTTGTCAGTGCCGATGGCGACAGCAGCCGGGCGCCGTTTTCGATCTGGCTGCGCGAGCAGGCTCCGGCCGAGGCGATCACCTTCCGCGGTTCGGAAGGCTTCTCCCTCTATGAGGCGGTGCTGGCGGGGGCAGGCATTGGCTTCATGTCGGTCTGGGAGGCTGCGCGGCATGACAGCCTGGTGCAGATGATGGAGCCGCTGCCCGAATGGGAAGGGCCTCTGTGGCTGGTCACCCAGGTGGATCTGCACCGGACCACCCAGGGGCAGAGCTTCCTCGGTTTCCTGAAGGACCGGTCCAAGGGCTGGTCGCTGTGAACCCTGCCCTGCGCGGCCACCTTGCTATGCTGATGTTCTCGGCCCTGGTGGCGGGATCTTTCTCGCTGGGCGTGATGGTGGCCAATGAGGTGGCTCCTGAAGCGCTGATGGCGGCGCGGTTTGCGCTGGCGGGGGCGGTGATCGGTGCGCTGGCGGTGGCGGGCGGCAGGCTGCAGCGGGGCTATTTCCGCGCGCCCTGGCGGTTCTTGGTGCTGGGCGGGCTTTTCGCGGTGTATTTTGTCCTGATGTTCTATGGGCTGCAGACGGCAGAACCGGTCTCTGCGGCGGCTGTCTTTACCCTGACGCCGGTGATGAGCGGGGTTTTCGGCTGGCTGCTGCTGCGTCAGAAAATGACGGTGCGGATGGCGCTCGCACTGATGATCGGCGCGGCCGGGGCGGTCTGGGTGATCTTCCGGGCTGATCTGGGGGCGTTGCTGGGCTTCCGCATCGGCGGCGGCGAGGTGATCTATTTCTGGGGCTGCCTTGCCCATGCCATCTACACGCCAATGGTGGCGCGGCTGAACCGGGGCGAGCCTGCGGTGGCTTTCACCTTCGGCATGCTGCTTGCGGGCGGCGCGATCCTGCTGCTCTGGGGCTGGCCGGATATCATTGCCACGGACTGGGCCGCGCTTCCGGCTGTGGTCTGGATCGGGCTTGTCTATCTGGCGCTCTTTGCGTCGGCGGCGACCTTTGTGCTCTTGCAATATGCGACGCTGCACCTGCCGTCGGCAAAGGTGATGGCCTATACTTATCTCACCCCCAGCTGGGTGATCCTGTGGGAGATTGCCCTTGGCCGCGCGGCACCGCCGCAGATGATGCTGCCGGGGATTGCGCTGACGGTGCTGGCGCTGGCTATGCTGCTGGAGGGGGATGCGCCGGCCTTGCGCCGCCGGGTCTGATCCGGAAGGGCAGGGTAATACGGGGAGCGCTCCCCTCCGCGTGCAACACCCTTGCGGTTGGGCCGGGCGCCGCGCCTGCGGCGCGGCGCAAGAGCCTTAAATAAGGCTCTTGGCAAGGATTTTTCTTAAAATCCTTTTGCGGGACCGGCTCCGCTATTCCAGGCTGAAGTGGCGCGCGATTGCCTGTGTCAGCTGCCGGTGCACCTCTGCCCTGACGGTGCCTTCCGGGTCGGTGCAGACCGGATCATCCTGCTCCTCCTTCAGAATGGCGGCCCCTGCCGGCTTGCAGAGCGGCAGGGCGGTGAAATGGCTGGCAGGCGCGATGCGCAGGATCCCGGCATCCGGGTCCATTGCCGCAAAGCCGCTGGCATCGAAATCGGTGGCAAGCAAGCGGTCGTCCCCGGAACCCAGAGCTGCCAGCAGGGCAGGGACGGTCAGCCCGGCGGCGAAGTCTTCCGGAATACCATGGATGAGGCCCGGGTCGATGGCTGCCACCGCCTTAATGCGGGGATCGCGGTGGGACGCTTGCCACATTTCCGCATCAACGTCCGTCAGATCAACTCCGGCGCGCAGCAGGTCCTGGCAATGGCTGGACACCGGCAGCGCCGCAGCACAATAATCGCGGAACCACCCGGCATGGCCGCGCAGGCCACCCAGCGACAGAGCCGTCCAGCCGCCGTAGGAAAAGCCGGCCGCGTAAACCCGTTCGAGGTCCAGCACCGGGCCGAGTTGCGCGTCCAGTGTCAGCGCGTCCAGGGCGGTTTGCATGTCCTGGGTCCGGGTCCAGTGGTTCATTCCGGCCTGCATGTCAAAGTCGAAGAAACTGCTGTTCGGGTGGTTCGGGGCGATCACCACAGCACCTTCCCGGGCCAGGCCCTGGGCAAGCCAGCCTACCGAGAATGCCAATCCGCCCAGCCCGTGCGACAGCAGGACAACCGGGCGGCTCCCCGGCAGGGGATCGGCATCCTGCAAGGCATCGTGGCCCAGGTATACTGGGTTGTCAGCGAAGGTGACCGGGGTGCCGCTGGCTGGTGCTGCGGGGTACCAGACCGTCATTTGCATGGCGCGCCCATGGTGCGGCGCGTGGACGGAGCGGGTGGCCACTCCGGGTGTTCCGGCGGCGGCCAGGGCGGGGAGAAGGGTTGCGGCAAGAGCCGCGGCAAATCTGAACATGGGGGTCTCCGTTTCTCGTGTTTTGCTCTGCTCAGATGTGCCGGAGCGAAGGCAGTCGCGTCCCAAAACCGGTTTCAGGTCGCGCAGAACCGGTTTTGGGACTATTGCGGAGGGAATTGTCCGCAAGCTGATTGTGTCCTGAGATGATTGTTCTGCCTTTGCCCGCCTTCTCGGCGATTCTGCTTTTCTACTTTTTTGTCCTGTCCCGCCTGCGCGGTCAGGGCGGCGGCTGGCTGCAGGCCCTTGTGCTGGCGGCCTGCCTT
>CAJXHQ010000223.1 GCA_913054485.1 uncultured Paracoccaceae bacterium | reverse complement strand
GGTATGGACAAGGGCTTCGTGCTGCCCATCGACCTGATGGACATTGGCGCCATGAATCCCTCGGTGGCCGGCCCGCTGGCAGGCATGACCCTGCCGGTGCTGCTGGAGACCCTGAAACCGGTTTTTGACGACCGCAGCGACGACGCCGACGATCAGGCCTTCGGCGCAGCCCTCACCGTCGCCCGTGCCTTTGTCGAGGCTTCTGTGAAGGGCAAAGCCGCCAAACGCCGTGCCGAAGCCATGGTGACCCGCGCTATCGAGGCCGCAGGCGCGGCCCGCGTGCTGGAACTGCCGACGGGCATGCCCTTCCGCTCCGCCGTTGAGAAAGCAGGCGCGGATCATCTGCTGTTTGTCGTCCACCCCCGCGGGACGGATTGGGCGCTGACCACCATCCGCAAAAGCGGCGACACATTTGAGAGCCGCGCCGACCTGCCCGAATCCTGGGCCGGCCTGACGGACGCGGCACTGGAAGAGGCCTCGGGCGTAACCGGTGCGAAATTCTGCCACAACGGCCGTTTCATCGCCGTGGCTTCCACCCGCGAAGCTGTTCTGGAAATGGCCCGTCTTGCCGTGACTGAGACGGAGTAACGCCGAAGCCTGCCTTGATCAGGCTAGTTTCCGATGACCGCAATGCTGCAGGTTTCTCGGACGCCACGCGCGACGTTTGAATGATGCGCGGCATTGCCTGGCGTCGGAGAAGCGGGCAAGCGGGAAATCGCGGGGTTTGGAATTGAGCGGACCAGCTGGCTCTATGGGGATTTGAAGCGATTGATTGCCTTGGTTCTTGTTCTGCAGGTTGGGCCAACTGCGCTCGTTGCACGCAGCTTCGGCACGGATTTTGTGAGCTTTGATGGGCGTGCGCCGCATCTCGCCGGGCTCAGCAACCTTCGCACCACGACTATCCGGATTGCAGGCATGCCGGGTTGGCCGCAAACGCTATCGCGAGCAGCGGCGGTTGGACTTCCGGCCTTTGGCGCGCGTGTCATGCAGCAGCCCTCGCTGTTCCTGGCGGCGCTCTGGGGTACCGTTCTGGCGCAATGGTTTCGGCGATGATCAACCGCCCGCCGCAGCAGGGGCATGGCAGCGCGAGGACGCGGGCAAGTGCATTGGCGTCACCAGCCGTGTCATCGTGCGCGTGACCCTGATCAGATGTTTCGGCCCCGAGCAGTTCCCTGACCCTGGCGATATTGGCGGTACGGTTACCATTCCCAAAGAAGCCGTAGTGGCGGATGCGATGCTGCCCCTTGGGCAGGACATGGATCAGGAACCGGCGGATGAACTCGCCGGTCTTGAGGGTCATCTTCCTCTACTTCCCGCGGGAATACCGCTCCATGATCCCTTTGCAACTGCTGCTGGATCATCTCAGGAAACCGGCGGTCAGCGGATGAACTGGTCCGCAAAATCTGCGCCCAGGCCAACCTCTTCATAGTGCTTTCTGCACATGTCGATCTTGGTGAAGACGTCCTCGTAGCCCATCGCTTTCCCGTAAGGGTCGACGTAGAGCATCACGCCGTTGACCTGAAAGTAGGTGATCATCTCATCCACACCTTCCGGCACCACCAGCGTGTGGGTCTCGCCCGGCGGCTCGAACACATAGCCGCCTTCGCGGGCTTCCCAGGAGTGCTCAAGATAGTGCCAGCGGCCTTTCAGGACAAAGCCATGGACCGGCTGAGGGTGGCGGGGCCGGGAGAGAACACCGGATTTGCGCACCCGCAAAAGATTCATCCAGTAGCCCTGAGACCGGTTGAGGCAAAGCGGGCGGAAGGCCACGTTTTCAGCTTGCGGCACCCATAGCCGTTCATCATCCGGAATGGCGTCGGGGATAACGATCTCTTCTTGTGCGTCCTTTGGAAAGGGCAGCTGGTAGGGCATCAGCGGGTCGGCATCTGATCCTTGGACTGGCATTGCTGTTTTCTCCTCACATTGCTGAATAGCCGCCGTCGACGGGGTAGACGGCACCGGTTACGAAACTGGCTTCCGCGGACAGGAGCCAGGCGGCCAAGGCGCCGACTTCGCCGGGTTTCCCCCAGCGATCGAGTGGCGTCCGGGACAGGATCGGGGCATTGCGGGCCGGATCGGCGCGCAGGGCTTCGGTCATCTCGGTTTCAATCCATCCCGGCGCCACGGCATTCACGCGGATGCCGTCAGGCGCCCATTTCCCGGCAAGCGCCTTGGTCAGCTGGGCAACGCCGCCCTTTGAGGCGGAATACGCAGGCACCAGGGGCCCGCCGAAATAGCTGAGCATGGAGGCAGTGTTCACAATGGCCCCGCCGGATGCGGCCAGCAGGGGCTGGGCTGCCATGCAGCAGCGCATCGTGCCGGTCAGATTGATGTCGATGACCTTTTCGAAAGTCTCGATCTCATACTCTGCATCGCGGGCGAGAATGCCAGCACAGTTGACCAACCCGTCCAAGGTTTCCAAACCGGCAAACAGCGCCTTCACCGCATTCGTATCCCGCACGTCAAGCTGAACCACTTTCATGCCGGGGTTTGCCGCTGCGCAGGCGTCCGTTTCTTCCTTCCCGACTCCGGTGAGGGTCAGCTTCCAGCCCTTCTCGGCCAGAACGGAGGCGATGCCTGCTCCGATGCCCCGTGTGCCGCCGATGATAACTGCCTGTTTCACTGTGGCTGCTCCTCTTTCAAAAAGGCTTCCACCGCTTGCCGCCGCGGCATTGGGGCGACCGCTCCGAAGCCTTGGGTTGACAGCGCGGCAGCCGCGTTTGCGTAGCGCGCAGCAGCGGCAGGGTTGTCACCTGCAGCGAGGCGGGCAAGGAATGCGCCGTCGAATGTGTCGCCTGCTGCGGTTGCGTCCACGGCGGCTTTGTTGCACAAATCGGCCTGAGGTCGTGCTTCCCCTTTCCCCGGACGGACTTAGCCTGCGGCAACGGTACGAGGGATGCCAAGAGCTGTGAAGCCGTTTAGGATCGCGGCGCGGATCTGGATCTCCGCAACTTGGCGATTAAAGTCGCGCGCCGACAGGCGTTGACCAAGCAATTTCACACAGTGCATTTTCGTCTCAACACGGCTTCGACGGTGATATCCAGTTAACTGTCGCCATAACGCTCGCCCCAGATACTTTGATGATCGCACCGCTTCGTTTCGCGCCCTGGCTCCGGGTGTGTCAGGCCTCCATAACTTCGCATTCTTGCGCGGTGGGATGACAGCATTTGCATTGCGGGCAGCAATCGCATCGTGGCACTTGCGGGTATCGTAAGCCCCGTCCCCTGTGACGCTGCCTATGTCTTTGTCCGGCGGGATCTGGTTGAGCAGATCAGGTAATATGGGTGCGTCACCGATGCTGCTACTCGTGACCTCGATTGCACGTACTTCCAGTGTTTGCTCATCAATACCCCTCTCGTGCATGTAAACATGCACTGCCGGGCAGTGAATGTGTATCTTGCGCCAGAGGCGGCGTTTAGGACCGCCATGCTTGCGGGCGTTCCACTCCCCTTCGCCCTCAGCTTTAATGCCCGTACTATCCGCTGCCCGGCAGGCGGCTATGCCGCCGAGAGGGGATGAGCAGATGTAACGGCCCCGGTGAGCCCCGATAGGGAATGGCGACCGGCAACGCCTTCTGCCGCCGACACAAGGTGCTAAAGTCTGGTACTGACCACTCAAGCCCGATCAATTGCAGCAGGCTTTCGACAAAGCCCGTTCGCCAGTGGGCTCGAACCAGTGGCGCCTCACTGGCTCACTCTGCCTCAAAGGCGAACCGAACAGCACTTTCATGGTCAGGCAGGCTTGGATCGCTGCATCGCTATAGGCTTGCTGACGTCCACGATGACCTGACGGCTTCGCCTCCCACGCCATCTCCGCGTCAAACCAGATCGATAGCGAACCACGCTGCTTCAGGGCTCGATTATGTTGTGACCAGTTTTTGGTCTTGTAATTCGTAGGGGTCCAGCTGCTCATGGGCGCCAGCTATCACGCTGGATTCATGTGGTGAATCCTCGGGGCACGATTTGTGCAACAAAGCCGATGAAGGGCATCGACTACGGCATGGGCCGAGCGCGGGTGGATTTCCTTTTTGATGAGGCGCTGGCGCGCGGCATCCCCGTGGTGGACGTTGGCGACGGCGGCAATGAGATCGGCATGGGCAAGGTTGCAGGCCACGTCAAAGCCCATGTGCCCTATGGCGATACCTGCCAATGGTGTTGCGGCGGCGGCCATGGCGATGCGTGCAGCAGACGCAAATTTGCTGCATATGCCGCAACGGGAGGCGCTTCTGCTGCAAACAATGACCGCAAACGGCCTTATCAATTCTACCCATGGGGTTGTCGATGACAGTGTCGACGGTTTCCCCCGGGACAGCCATCTGGCCGTGGCAGAGCTCTGCCGCAGCATCGTGAGCCGCGCGCTCTGACATAAGACAGGACTAGACTGATGATCAAAAACAACCCCGACCTGATCGCCGCGATCCGCGACCGCTTTGCCCATGTGGACAGCTGCCCCTTCCAGGGCGAGCGGATCTTTTTTGAGAATGCCGGCGGTGCGCTGACCCTGAAATCGGTGGCCGAGACTTCTGCGTTTTTTGCAGCAATCCCCGACAACCCGGGCCGCGTGAACCCGGCGGGCCAGGAAACCCAGAACCTGATCAATAAGGCCAAGGCGGACCTGGCGGTCTTTATGAACGCCACCTCCGGCCAGTTCTTTGCCGGCGAAAGCGGCACCGAATTGCTGTTCCGCATGATCCGCACCGCCTGCCTCACCGCGGACAAGGGCGCCAAGGTGCTCGGCTCCTCGATCGAGCACCCCGCCACCCGCAGCGCCGCGCGCCGCTGGGCAGAGATTGCCGGGCTGGAGTACGTGAACGTGCAGCACGACGACGCCACCGGTCTGGTGACGGCAGAAGCCTACTCCGCGCAGATGACCCCGGATGTGGCCGTGGCGACCATCCTGCACGCCTCGCCCGTGACCGGCATGGGCATGGACGTAGCCGCGATCTCCGCCGCGATCCGCGCCGTGTCACCGGACTGCCTGATCATCGTCGACGGCATCCAGCACGCCGCCCACGGCCAGCTGGATCTGGACGCCTATAATGTCGACGGCTACGCAATCTCGCCTTACAAGGTCTTCTCGCGCCATGGTTACGGCCTCGCCTGGATCTCCGACCGCTTGAGCGCGCTGCCGCATGACATGCTGATCGACGCGCCGGCCACCGGCTGGGAATTCGGCACCCGCGACACGGGGTCCTATGCGACCATGTCCGACGTCATCGCCTATTTCGACTGGCTGGGCGGCGAAGTCTCGGAAGAGACCGGCCGCCGCGAACGGATCGAAGCGGCCGGCCGCGCGATCCACGACTATGAGACCCACCTCACCAACACCGCGATCAACGGCACCGGCAACCTGCCCGGCCTGCGTGACATGGAGCATGTGACCCTCCTTGCCGGCGCGGACAACACCGCGCGCGAAGGCCTGGTCTCCATTGTGGTGGAAGGTATCGCTTCGGAGCGGGTGGTCGAAATCCTGAACACACAGGGCATCCGCACCCACACCCGCAAGGCCGACCATTACAGCGGCAACGTCCTGACGCCGCTGGGCATGGCTGACTGCATCCGGATCTCCTTCTGCCATTACAACACCGAGGCCGAAATCGCCAAAATGCTGGCGGCAGTAAAAGAACTGGGCAAGGGCAGCTGACCCCGCCCGCCTGACAGCCAATGCACCCGTTTCCGGCGCAAGCCGGGGACGGGTCGGCGGGGCACAGTGAAATCAATCGATTGAACAGAGTCTGGGTTTCCTGCGCGCGACGGGCGAGCAGCGTGGAACCGTCCTGGTTTCGCTGTTGTTGCCCGATCTTTGGCCGAGCAAGCC
>CAJXHQ010000222.1 GCA_913054485.1 uncultured Paracoccaceae bacterium | reverse complement strand
GTCAGCATTTAGCGGCCCTTCAGGGGCCGCGCCCGCTGCGGCGGACAGGAACAGTCTAGCAGGAATATTCTCCGCCCCGGGAACCGGGGCGGAGAACAATTTTGAAAATTGTTGGCCCGCAGCAGGGCTCCGGGAGCGCGCGGTTACTCCGCCGCGTCCAGCTTGTCCTGGGTTTTCGTGCCGAAATCGCTGGCATCATGGCGTTCGTGCAGCTGCAGGGCCGGGTCGCCGAAACTGCGGTTTACCATCCGGCCGCGTTGCACCGCCGGGCGGGCATCAATGGCCTTGGCCCAGCGCATCACGTGGGTGTAGCTCTCCACGTCCAGGAACTCTGCCGCATCATAGAGCCTGCCTAGCACCAGCTGGCCATACCAGGGCCAGATCGCCATGTCGGCAATGCTGTAGTCTTCACCTGCAATGAAAGTATTCTCAGCCAGCTGGCGGTCCAGCACGTC
Source organism: uncultured Paracoccaceae bacterium (assembly GCA_913054485.1). Taxonomy (GTDB): domain Bacteria; phylum Pseudomonadota; class Alphaproteobacteria; order Rhodobacterales; family Rhodobacteraceae; genus FREY01. Next base: position 5,370 of record CAJXHQ010000222.1, on the reverse strand, counting down.
CAGCTGGCGCTTGGCCTCCATCGCAAAGCGGTCGAACGGGTACTGCCATTTCTCCGGCGCATAGGCGTAGAAATGCCCGAAACCGCCGCCGAGGTAGGGCGCGCTGCCCATCTGCCAGAACAGCCAGTTCAGTGTCTCGGTACGCGCCGGGCCTTCCTTGGGCAGGAACGCCCCGAATTTCTCTGCCAGGTGCATCAGAATCGAGGCGCTCTCGAAGACCCGCACCGGTTCATCGCCGCTGCGGTCCATCAGGGCGGGGATTTTGGAGTTGGGATTGATGTCCACAAAGTCGGAGCCGAACTGGTCGCCGTCACCGATCCTGATCAGCCAGGCGTCATATTCGGCACCCGTGTGGCCGGCGGCCAGCAGCTCTTCCAGCATCACGGTGACTTTCACACCGTTGGGCGTTGCCAGCGAGTAGAGCTGGAACGGGTGTTTGCCCACCGGCAGTTCCGTGTCGCGGGTCGGCCCGGCGATGGGGCGGTTGATGGAGGCAAACTCGCCGCCGTTGCCTTGTTCCCAAGTCCAGACCTTGGGCGGGGTGTAGGAAGTGTCACTCATCTGTAGGGCCTTCGTACTTATTGCCGTTATTGCTTTCCCGCCGCAGCGGGGCCACGGCCAGAGGTAAGGGTTTTGCGGAAGATTCCAATGGCTGGCAGGCGGCCTGTAACAATTTTCCCAAACAGATCACGCCGGATCAGCCTCGGACACAGCCCTGTGAGCCCCCCTTCGCAGAGGCTGTGCAATCCATATTGTCAGGCCAGACCCCGGCAAGGGACCGGGAGGAGAACGGGAAAAGGATAGACCACATGAAACGCTTCACCCTGGCCGCTGCCACCGCCCTGGCCCTTGCCCTGCCGGCCCTGCCTGCGCTGGCCGGCCCGCAATATGTCGACGAGACCGGCTTTGCCGTCTCCGGCTACGACGTGGTGGCTTACCGCAGCCTGGATCAGAACGCTGTCGGCACCGCCCAGCCCGGCGCGGTGCCGGGGCGCGCTGATATCACGGCTGAGCACAACGGCGCCACCTTCGCCTTCGCCAGCGCGGAAAACCGCGACACATTCCTGGAAAACCCGGAGTTTTTCATCCCGCAATATGACGGCCATTGTGCCTATGGGGTCTCCAAGGGCGGCAAGGTGCCTGGCAATCCGCACCTGTGGCGCATCGTCGATGACAAGCTGTTCCTGAACATCACCAAGAACGTGGTTGGGTTCTGGGAAGAGGACATCCCCGGCAATATCAGCCTTGCCAATGGCAACTGGCCCGGCATTGAACCGGACGGCGCCTCGGACCGGACCATTCCGAATTTCACCTCTCCCGCGCCCGAAAAGGGCTGACGGAGCACCGCGCGGGTCCGCTTTGCCTGTCCCCCCGCAGCAAGGCCACAGCAGAGCCGCGCGGCTGACCCTGAACACCACTTGCTCTTGGACCGCCCCGGGTGAATGACCGCGAGGCGCATTTTCCTTGGTGAATCCCGAAGCTGGTCTACCCTATGCGCGTTAATGTAAGCGAGTGTTTCCCTGTAAGTGAGTGTATCCATGCGACTCCCCCTCTTGTGTTCCGTCGCCGCCCTATATGCCCTGCCGCTTGCGGGCGAGGAGGCTGCAAGTCCGTATTCGCCCTATGCCGGCAAAAGCTATCCGACTGAGGTCTTCTTCGGCGATACCCATGTGCATACATCCCTGTCCGGCGATGCCGGCGGTGCAGGAAATATCCTGCGCCCGCGCGATGTCTACCGGTTTGCACTCGGCGAGGAGGTGATCGCAAGTTCCGGACAGCCGGTGAAAATCTCCCGGCCCCTGGATTTTTCGATGGTCACGGACCACACCGATGCGCTGGGTGCAATTGCTGATGTCATTTCCGGCACGCCGAATATTCTTGCAGATGAAATGGGGCGCGCGTTCCACGAGGCGTTCAATGCAGGGCCGGAAGAGGCGGCCAAGGCGGCCGTGCGGCTGGTGGCAACCTTCTCGCAAGGCAAGATCTCTCCGGCGATGAACTATGGCCCCGGCAACCCGGGTTTCCGCCGCGCCTGGGACGAGATTATTGATGCCGCTGAAGCATATAATGACCCGTATAACTTCACGGCGATGATCGCCTTCGAATGGACGTCTCTTGCCAGCGGAAACAATCTGCACCGGAACGTGATCCTGCGCGATGATGCAGAGCGGGCGCGCAGGATCGAACCTTTTACAGCGACGCCGCCGCTCGGCTCGCGCGATCCGCGGCAGCTGTGGAAGTGGATGGAGAATTACGAACAGCTTACCGGCGGCCGGATCCTGGCGATTCCGCACAATGGCAATGTTTCCAACGGCATGATGTTCCCGATGCGGGACGACTTTGCCGACGGCTCTCCGCTGGATGCCGAATATGCGGAGATGCGCCAGAAGTACGAACGCCTTTATGAGGCATCTCAGATCAAGGGCGATGGCGAAACGCACCCCTACCTTTCGCCGGAGGATGAGTTCGCGGATTATGAAACCTGGGACTGGGGCAACCTGGATGTCTCCGTGGCCAAAACACCCGAGATGCTGGCCGGTGAATATGCCCGGTCTGGCCTGCAGCGCGGCCTTCAGCTGGAACAGGAACTGGGCACTAACCCGTATAAGTTCGGCATGATTGCCGCCACGGACACCCATACTGGCCTCAGCACCTACGCCGAAGACAATTTCTTCGGCAAGTTCTCCAACTATGAACCCAACCCGAAAAACCGGATCAGCAAAACGGCCAAAGAGAACCCTGATCTGGGGATCTCGTACAAGTCCTGGCAGTATACCCAATCCGGGCTCACGGCCGTCTGGGCCAACAGCAACACCCGCGCGGGCCTGTTCGATGGAATGCACCGCCGCGAGACATATGGCTCCACCCGACCGCGGATGATCGTGCGCTTCTTCGGCGGATACGGGTATACGGAACGGGACCTGATCACCCGGAACATGGCGGAAGCCGGATATGCCAAGGGCGTGCCGATGGGTGGCGACCTTGCCGCGGGCGACGGCGCGCCCTCCTTTATGGCGGGGGCAATGCGCGATCCGGACGGTGCCAACTTGGACCGGGTGCAGATTGTCAAGCTGTGGCTGGATGAGGCCGGTGAACCTGCGGAAAAGGTCTATGACGTGGCCTGGTCCGACGGCCGCGCCCCGGGCGCAGATGGCAAGCTGCCGCCGGTTGGCAATACGGTTGACCTGACGGTGCCCACCTGGACCAACACCATTGGCGAATCTGAGCTGCGCGCGCTTTGGACCGATCCGGATTTCGATCCCGGCAAGTCTGCAATCTACTACGCCCGCGTGCTGGAGATCCCAACCCCGCGCTGGGCAGCCTATGATATGGTGAAATACAATCTCGAGGTTGGCCCCGAGGTGGAGCTGATCACTCAGGAGCGCGCCTATACCTCGCCGATCTGGTACGCGCCGCCAGAGTAAGCTCCGCCGTGCAGGTGCAAGAAGTGATTCCCCGGCTCAGCGGCTGAACGCTCTGCCGCGGGTGAAAACCAGGCGAAATCTGCAGAGCCGCGGATCCTGCCCGGTTTTTTTCGCGGCCCCGGCCGGGCGGCCAGGAGGTCACAGATGCCGCAATGCTCACGTCTCTTGCCGCAATGCCGCCGGAAATCCGCCGTTGTTCGATCAAGGCGCGAGACGGGCAGAAAACCTCGCGCATCACGGGCAATCGCCCTGCGGCCGGGTTCATGAATTTTCAATCCGCTGCCCCCCTCCTGCTGGTGAACATCGCGCCGTTTGTGTTTGCGCCATGTCCCTTCCGTGCCTTCGGGCCCGCATTGACCAGTACAGGAATGACCATGACGACTTTTTTCACCAGGACCTTGGCCGCCTCCGCCTGCCTGCTAGCCGCATTCGGTGCGGCGCAGGCCGATGATGCCACCATCAAGATCGCCCTCAACGACTGGACCGGCCATCATGTCTCGGCCAAGCTGGCCGGTGAGGCGCTGAAACAGATGGGTTTTGCGGTCGCATATGTGGAGGCCGATGCTGTCGGCCAGCACGAGCTGATCGCCGAAGGCAAGCTGGACCTCAATCCGGAGATCTGGACCAACAACGTGGGTGAGGTCTTCCCGCACGCGGTGTCTGCCGGGGCCATCAATATCGTCGGCGACCTCGGGCTGGAGCCGCGTGAAGGCTGGTATTATCCGCCCTACATGGAAGCCAGATGCCCCGGCCTGCCATCCTACCAGGCGCTGTATGACTGTGCAGATGCTTTCGCCTCGGGCAGTTCCGGCGGCATGGGGCATCTCCTGGCCTATCCGCAGACCTGGGGCCGCCAGTCCATCGATCAGGCCGCCATCATGGAGCTGCCTTTTGCGGTGCAACCTGCCGCCAGCGAAGAGGTGCTGATCCAAAGCCTGAAGGACGCCGTGGCGGCTGAGGAGCCGATCCTGGCGATGTTCTGGCAGCCGCATTGGCTGCACAGCGATATCGACCTCACCCCGGTGGAATGGGACAGCACGTCGGCCGGCTGCGTGGCGGGTGTGAACCAGACCCGCGGTGATGCTTGCGGCTTTGCCCAGGCTGCGGTGACAAAGATCACCAGCGCCGAGTTTGCTTCACGCTGGCCGGATGCCTATGAATTTGTCGGCGCGTTCACCCTGGACAACGACACCCGCACGGCGCTGATCCGCCGGGTGAACGACGAAGGGCTGTCCGTTGAAGAGGTGGTTTCCCAATGGCTGGCAGAGAACGGCCAGGCGGCGCTGATCAACTGATCCTTGCCCTGTCTGAAAAACAAAAACGGCGCCCTGCAGGGCGCCGTTTTCTGTTCCGGAAGGATGCGGCCTCAGCGGCGGCGGTCCCGGCGCGAGCTCATCGGCTGGAAGGCGACGCCCACATGCGCCTCGCAATAGGGTTTGCCCTGCTGTACCGGCAGGCCGCAGAACCAGAAGTCCTCTGTTGCCGGGTCGCCGACAGGCCACTTGCAGGTGCGCTCGGTCAGCTCCATCAGGGTGAGCTTCTTGGCTTTCTTTTCGATCTCGTTGACCTTGGCCAGCGCCTCGGGAGAGATCTCATTGGCCGAGGGCTGCGGCGGCAGCGGCTGGCCTGCGGGAATGATCTGCTTGCGTGCAGGCAGGGTGCGCGGGGCCTCGGCGGCGGCAGGTTCCGCGGCTGCCACCGGGCGGGCCGGCTCTGTCTTCGGCTGCGGCTTAGGCTTTGGTTCGGCCTTGGGGGCAGGCGCGGCTGCTGCTGCGGCCGGCTTCTCCTTCGGCTCGGCGGCCTTGGCGCTGCTGGTGGTGGTGCGGTTGGACAGGCCCAGGCGGTGGACCTTGCCGATCACCGCGTTGCGGGTCACGCCGCCCAGCTCTTTTGCAATCTGGCTGGCCGACTGGCCTTCGCCCCACATTTTCTTGAGCAGTTCGAC
>CAJXHQ010000221.1 GCA_913054485.1 uncultured Paracoccaceae bacterium | reverse complement strand
ATTTCAAATGCCCGCCGCGCCGCTTCCAGCGCCAGGCCGAAGCCCTTGGTCACATGTTCGCTGCTGTAGGATGTGCCCGCAGGCAACCCCAGCGAGGGCGCGTGAAAGCCAAGCTTGCCGCCGGGCTCGATGCTGCGGTCGAACCAGATCGAAAGAGTTTCAGTCTCCTCGAAGGTCTTACCCGCAAGGAAGATCAGGGCGCAGGCAGACTCGCAACGCGCGCCCGGTTTGATCCGTGTCGCCACCGTCTCCCATTCCGACAGCAGGAAATCGGCGATATCCAGGGCCTCGGGGAAGCTGCCGCCGGGGCTGTCCAGGCAGAGCGTGCCTTCGTAGAACCCCGGAACCACGGATTGGAATTGCTCCAGATCTCCGGCCTCGACCTGGCCGGTGAAGCGCAGGTCGCAGCCGTTGCTGCTACCTTCATCGAGGATGAGCTGTCCTGCCTGGGCTCCCGCCGGGAGCATCAGGGTCGGTACTGCCAGTGCAGCAAGGCCCAGGGCCCGCAACCCGCAGGCCCAGTCGTTCAGAACCGCCATGTTACGGCTCCACGTTGAAAGTCACCGCATTCAGCGCGCTGGCGCCGGCGCTTTCTTCGACACGGGTGGCGGCCTCGATGGCGATGCCCTTGGTCAGCGGCCGCGAGCGGGCCTTGGCCTTGGCAATGGCCTCGGCGGCATCAATGCGATGCTCTCCCAGCCCGCCCTCACGGCAGAAGGCCAGCATGGTTTCGCCTTTGCCCGGTGTGTTGAAGCGCAGTTGCAGGCCAGACGCCGGATTGGGGATGCGGCGCACCTCGCCGGCCTCAAGGAAGGCGGCGCCCAGTACTGAGCCGGGCAGCTCCTCCACGGTGTTGCCTTCCTCCACATAGAGGATCTGCAGCTCGCAGCGGCGGTTGGCAGTGATGTCGAAGGCCAGGAGATCACCGACGCGGGTGTTGACCTGCGGCACCGACAGCGCAAGTGTCAGCCCTTCGCCCGCCGTATAGGTTTGTACGGGTTCGGCCAGATGCGTGTTGTCCGCCGGTTCAAAGGTCTGCTGGCTGTAGCCCGCAGACTGGCTGACAGCCGTGGTCAGGTTCCCGGCACTATGCGGCGCCGGGGCGGCATGGCCGTCCAGCGCCGACATCCGGGTGAGGCGCGGCAGCAGGCCGGCCCAATGCTCTTCCATTTCGGCACGGGTTACGAAAAGGCCCATGTCGGCCCGCTGCATCCAGGTGTCTGCCACCTGCCGCAGGCTGGGATCGGCAATGCCTTTCACCCGCTGGCGCAGAGTTTCCGTGTCCATGAAGAACTCGCGCGCGATGTCCTCCTCGGTCAGGTTCTCAAAGTAGAGGTCGGCCAGATAGGTCACGATCTCACCGCCGCCAGCACTGTCCGGCGCGCGCATCGACACCGGCCGCCCGTCGGGGCTGGGTTCGGTGGCCAGCAGCTCCGAAAGGGAGGCGGTGAAGCGCTGGGCGTCGGCGCGGTAGGAAAGATCCACGTCCTCCTGCGGGCGGTACATGTTCAACAGCACCTCGCGCTGGGTCAGCCCGAAGCTGCTGGAGGCCTCGATGAACTGGCGCATCTGGTCGCGCTTGGCGATGATGCCATTGGCGTGGCAGTCGAAACAGGAGCGGGCGTTGACAATCTCCACGCCCTTGCCGATCGGCTTGGTGCGGAAGGAGACGATCGAGGTCGGCCCCACAGTCGGCCGCTCGCCCTCGTGGGTCGACAGGTAGTAGCCCTGCATGCCGTTGGCGAGGGAGAAGATCATCTCGCCGCCGTCATGTTCGAACCCTTCCAGACCGGTGGGCAGGTTGGGTGTCAGCCCCGGTCCGTCAGGGTGCTGGATCAGCGATTGCAGCCCGGTGTCGCCGGCAAAGTCATAGGACTTCCAGTAGTAGCCGCCGCGCGGCAGCGAGTGGCGTTCCAGCATGCGGTTGAAGTCGGAGACACCGGAGGATCCGCTGACAAAACCTGTGCGCAGCACCTCGCCGCTCTGGATCGCGGCATCCACGTTGACGCCCATGCGGGCCTCAAGAATGCGGATGTCTTCGGGCAGGCGCAGCAAGAGGTCGTAATACGGCGATTCTGACGCATGGCGCACGAACCATTCGGCACGCAGCACCGGCACCACGGTGCCGGTCATCGCCGAAACATTGGCCAGCAGCGGCTGCGAGGAGGGATCCGCCGCATAGGGGTAGACGGCGGCCAGATCGGCCCAGGCCTCGGGCGACCAGCCGGCTTCGGCCGCGCCGGTGGTATAGGCGGCGGTGGTCAGCGCCTGCCAGTCATCCGCACTCCAGCCGTAGTCGCGCATGTCGATGCGGACCAGTGCGCCTTCGGTGCCTGCAACCGGTGTGACCCGCGCCAGGTGATGGCCGCGCGAGACCGAGTTGATGAATTTGTTCATGCCGGCATGCAGATAGGTCATCGGGTTGCGCAAGCCGCCTTCCTGGGCGCAATCCACCTCAGGCAGCGGGACATTGGCAAAGCTCATGTAGCGGATGAAGTCACGGTCCTGATCGGGAATGGCCAGCAGGTCCTGGGAGGCCGCGAACAGCTGTTCCTCGAAGGTGCCGCCTGCGTAGCGCGGCAGGATCGGGGTCAGCGCTGCGGTTGCAGGTTCCGGGGTTGCGGCCGGGGCAGGGCTGGCAGCCAGCGCATTGATCCAGTCTGCGATCCTGTCCAGCTCTGCCGGGGTGATTTTGGTGCTGATCGGCATCCGGTTGGCGGCAATCGATTCATATAGTGGCGAGGCACCGGGATCGCCGGCCACCACGATGGCCGGGTCGCGGGCGATATCCATCAGGTCGCCGGTGAAGAAGGCGCGCTGATAGGTCTGGCCGGGGCCGTGGCAGTTGCGGCAATGCAGTTCGACCAGCGCGTCGACCTCTTCTACCAGTGCCGGATTGATGCCGGTTGCAGCAGCGGGCAGCGGCGCGGTTGCCGCATCGGCGGCTGCTTCGGCTTCCGCCTCGCAATAGGCGTTGACGCGGGCCATCAGCGCATCAGCGCCGGTGGTGTCTTCAATTGGGTCCTCGGCGGGCTCCGCTGCTGCGGCAATGGTTTCCTCCACCGGTTCCGCGGGCAGGGCGGAAGCATCCAGCGGCGCAGCCGTGAGATAGGCATAGATCGCTGCGCGATCCTCGATGGGCAGCTTGCCCAGCCGGTCCGAGATGCGGCGCATGCGCGGATCGGTCATCGGTTTGCCGTTCAGCTTCAGCCCCTGTTTCAACGCGCCGGTTACAAAGGACGCAGGGCCATACGATGCCAGCCGCGTGGCTGCGATATTGGGGGCATAGCCGCCCAGGAGGCCGCTTTCGCCCTCAAAGGCGTGTTCCTGATCGCGGTCGTTTTTGAACCCCAGCCCGTTCATCCGCGGCGTGTGGCATTCGCCGCAATGACCCAGCGCCTCGGCCAGGTATTGGCCGCGCTGCTGCTGCGCATCCGCCGCTGCTGTCAGGGTCACCGGAACCTCGTTCCAGGAGCTCAGCACCCAGTCGTTGGCGATATTCACCTCATGCGGTTTTGATGCGGCATCGGACGCGGGCAGACCAGCGATGTAGCCGCGCAGGTCCAGCGCATCCTCGGGAGACATGTAGGCGTAGGAGGCATAGGGGAAGACGGCGCCGTAATATTGTCCGCCGTCCGGTTTTTGCCCCAGCAGAACCGCATTCAGGAACTGGCTGTTGCTCCAGCTGCCAATACCGTGGTCCGGGTCGGCAGTGATGTTCGGGCTGTAGAGCGCGCCGAACTTGGTTTCGATTTTCTGGCCGCCGGCCAGCAGCTCTGTATCGCCTTCCACCGCGTGGCAGGAGGCGCAGCCCGCGGCGTTGAAAACGGCCGCGCCGTTCGCAGTGTCGGGCTGATAATCCGCAAAGGCATCTTCCCCGAAAGGCGCGCTGGCGGCGGTCAGGGCTTCGGCGGTCGCAAGCTGCGGAAGCAGTGCGGCCAGCGTGGCGGTGAGGCCTGCAAGGGCGTATTTCATCGGAATTCAAACCTCTCAAAATGAACGGAATTGGGGGATTTGCCGATGGCAGAGAGCCCCTTGAGGATGGACTTGCGCAGTTGGACCGGACCGCAGAACCAGAGGCCGGCCCCGGCGGGGTCGGCCTTGGCGGCGAGTTTTTCAGCATCCATCCGCCCTTCCTCAGAAGAGACATGCAGATGCAGCCGGAAGCCCGGCACACGGGTGGCGGCGGCCTCCAGGCGGTCCAGCCCAATGGCCTCGCTGCGGTTGCGGACGCAGTAGACCAGATCAATGTCAGTGTTATCGTCTGCTTTCAGCGACCCGGCCAGGGCCAAGAAAGGCGTGATGCCGATGCCGCCCGCCAGCCAGACCTGCCGCTTGCCGCTCTTGGCACCCGAGAACCGGCCGAAGCCGCCTTGCAGGTAGGCGGTGTCGCCGGGCCTAGCCGTGTCGCGCAGCCGCCGGGTGAAATCGCCAAGCGGTTTGATTGAAAACTCGATCTCGTCACTGCCGGCCTGCGAGGAGACGGTGAACGGGTGGGCTTCGGTCAGCCCCTTGCGCGCAAAGGAGATCAGCGCAAACTGCCCGGCCGCCTGTTTCAGCGGGCGGCCCTGCGGTGCCAGCCGGATCACCGTGGCGCTGGGCTTGCGGTCGACCGATGTCACCTTATAAGCGCGCCGCTGCAGGAAGGGCGCGGCCTGTGTCCAGGCAAAGGCTGCAAGGGCCGCGATGCCCATCCAGGTCAGATAGGCCGAGATCATCGTGGAATTGTCAAACGGCAGCTTGACGAAAAACTGGTGGAACACGCCCACGGCAAAGATTGCCCCCATGAACCGGTGGCTCAGCCGCCACCAGGCGTAGGGGATTTCGAAACTGAGCCGCGGGATGCGCTTGAACAGGCTCAGCAGGCCGAGGACCAAGAGCGGGTAGAAGACAAGTTCGCCGGCCTCAGCCGCCAGTTCCGACAGCCCGCTGGTGGCCCCCTGTCCCTTGACCTCCAGATCAATCTGTTCGTGCAGGAAGATCAGCACAAGCGCCCCGGCCCCGGTCCATTTGTGAACCCAGTAAAGTTTGTCGAGCCCGCCAAGCCAGCGCTCCAAAACGCGGGGGCGTGCGGCCAGAACAAGGTTCATGCTCATCAGGCAGTAGGCGCCGACCCCTGCACATAGGCCCCCGAATACCGCGGGCTGAAGATGGCCTGCGGCATCGAAGAGGAAATAGAGGGGCGCAAAAAAGAAGACGGTAAGTAAGGCAGTCAGTGTCAATTCGGCCCCGCGCAGGCTGGTACTACATGAACAGAGAGCGCCGCCGGGCAGAGACCTGAACGAGACTGAATAGATGCCGTTCAGGCCGGATCCATCCGCCGGCACCTTCGGAGCCTGTCATTTTGCACAGTTTCGCCGTGAAACAAACAGTTTAGAATTATCAAATATCTGGATTGCCCGATCTGCGGCAAGCCAGGCACAATCATACCGGGGCATGGCTCCAGACTCATTGAACCACAGAGCCGGAAGATGATTGCAGTGGCGAAACGATTGGCAAAAAATGGCCTTTGGCCAGCTGTCGAAGAGGGGTGCAACACGCCGCCACGCCTTCAATCAGCGATATCGTTGAGTTGGTCACCGCGGCCTTCTTCGCCAATGCGCGCTGCGACAGACCTGCACCTTCGCGGATCGCCCGCAGCCTGAGACCCAGTTCAAGATCGTCATCGGGGGTGTTTGATGCGTTCATGATTCGCGCCGGCTGAAGTCTAATTCGATATAAATCAATAGCTTCGCGCCTCAAGTAACAGTCTTTTTCGGGTATCCAAAGTCTCCTAGCAGGGAGGCAACGCGGCGCCCTGGCCGCAGGGACCTGAAACGGGAAAGGTGATTGAGATGACAAA
>CAJXHQ010000220.1 GCA_913054485.1 uncultured Paracoccaceae bacterium | reverse complement strand
GCGGATATAACTTTCCACCGGCATGCCCGGGATCAGCACGGCGCCCTCGGGCAGCTTGGCCAATTCACCCTCGTTCAGCTCGATCTCGGCGCGGTAATAGCTGATGCCGCGCGCGTCGTCCTGAAAGGAGTCCGCCGATACCAGCTGCACGGTGCCGAACAGCTCAGGTGTCAGCCGCTGATCCAGCGCCGAAAAGCGCAGCGTCACGTCCTGCCCGGCATAGATCTGGTCGATGTGGATCGGATCCACCTGCGCGGCAATCACCAGCGGCCGGTCCTGCGGAACGACATAAAGCACCGGATCCGCCGGGCGGATAACCGAGCGCGGCGTCTGCACGGTCATGCCGTAGACGATCCCCGACACCGGCGAGGTCACATCAAGGCGGCTTAGCTTTTCGATCAGCGAACGGCGGCGTTCGGCCAGTTCCAGCTCCTGATAGCGCAGGTCGCGCAACCGGGTGATTGCGTCTTCGCGGCGTGTGGTGGCCAGTTTCAGGATCTCGATGTCAATCTCGGTGATACGACCCTCGGCCTGGGCTTCCGATGCGATCAGCTCACCCAGGCCGCCGTCCAGGTCGGCCTGGGTGCGGCGCAGGTTCAGCACCGTGGCAGCCTGCGCCAGCCCGCGGTCCAGCAGTGACTGCTGGTTCTGCAGCTCTTCGCCGATCAGCTCCAGCTGAACCTTGGCGGATTGCTGCTGCGCAAGGATGCCGCGGATCTGATCCCGGATCTGGCTGCGGCGTTTCTCCAGCTGATCGATCTCACGCGCGACACTGTCCTGGCGCGCCAGATGCAGCCGCTCCTGACCGCGCACCAGATCAGCGACCTCGGGCCGTGCTGCGGCAATTTCCAGCAGTTCGGGATCAAAGGTAATGGCATCTGTGGTGTCGCGTTCGGCTTCCAAGCGGCCGCGGCGGGCCACCAGTTCGAACAGCTGACCCTCGACAATTGTCAGCTCTGAGGCCAGCACGGTATCATCCAGACGGATCAGCGGCTCGCCTGCGGCAACCGTATCGCCTTCTTCAACAAGGATTTCCGCCACGATGCCGCCGTCGATATGCTGCACCACTTGCCGGTTCTGATCCACCTCGATCCGGCCGCCAGCCACCACCGCGCCAGCGATGGTCGACATCACCGACCAGGTGCCGAACCCGCCGATCAGGATCACAAGCGCCGCCAGGCCGATAAACATAGGCCGCCGGGCCGACCATTTCTGCTGAGCGTTCATTGCACGCCTCCCATTTTGGCGGACTTCTGGATGGTCTGATGATTGGCCACCATTTCACGCAGCACCTTGTCCTTGGGTCCAAAGGCGGTACAGGCACCCTTGTCCACCACCAGCAGCAGATCGCATTCCTGAATGGCAGCCGGGCGGTGCGCCATGATCAGCACGCCTTTGCCTTCGGCCTTCAACTGCTTGATCGCCCGGTTCAGCGCCACCGAGCCGTCATTGTCGAGGTTCGAGTTCGGCTCGTCCAAGATGACAATCACCGGATCATCATAGAGCGCGCGGGCCAGCGCGATGCGCTGCATCTGCCCGCCTGACAGCTTGCCGCCCACGGCAGTTACCTTGGTATCATAGCCGTCAGGCAGCGCCACGATCATATCGTGCGCGGCGGCCTTCTTGGCGGCCTCAACCACCTTGGCCGAATCCGGTTCCCCCGCCAGACGCGCGATATTCTGCGCCAGAGTGCCCTCAAACAACTGCACCCGCTGCGGCAGGTAGCCGATGTGCTGGCCCAGAACATCCGGTTCGTACTGATCCAGCGCCGCCCCGTCCAGGCGGACTGAACCCGCTGCCGGACGCCACACGCCAGTCAGTGCGCGTGCCAGTGTGGATTTCCCGGAGCCCGAGGGGCCGATGACGCCCAGTGCCTGCCCCGGCTCCAGCCGGAAGGAAGCATTGCGCAGCAGCGGCGCCTGCCCGCCGGGCGGCACAATAGTCAGCGCCTGCACCTCAAGTTTTGCCGCGGGTTTCGGCAGTGATGTGCGCTGTTCCTCGGGCGGTACTTTGGTCAGCAGGTCCGACAGGCTGCGCCAGCCTTTCATCGCGCGCTGCACCATGGCCCATTGGCCCAGGGCCAGTTCAACCGGTGCCAGCGCGCGGCCCAGAAGGATCGAGCCGGCAATCATCGCGCCTGGCGTCACTTCGCCCTGCAGCACCAGATAGGCGCCAAGCCCCAGCATCGCCGACTGCAGGAACAGGCGCAGGGTTTTGGTCAGCGTTGTGAAACTGCCGCCCACATCGGTGGCAGATATTGTCTTGTCCAAAGCCTGTCCGCGCGCGCTCTGCCAGCGTCCGAAGGCGGCGCCGCGCATGCCCATGGCCTGAATGATCTCCGCCTCGTTGCGGATTTCCTCGGACATCATATTTGCATGGTGCGAGGCCACCGTCGCCTCCTGCTGCGGGCGGCGTGAAAAGACCTGGTTCAGCAGCGCGATCGACACGAGAAGCACCCCGCCGCAGAGTGCCAGAAGCCCCAGCCAGGGGTGGAAGAGGGCAATCCCCGCCAGAAAGACAGGCGTCCAGGGCAAATCAAATGCCGCCATCAGCACCGGCGAGGAAATCAGCCGCTGCACCGATTCCAGATCGCTGAGACCTGTCTGCGCATTGGCGTCCTGCGCCACCGCAGACCGGCGAATCATAGCGTCGAAAACACGCCGGTCCATCACCGCCTGAAACCGCGCGCCCGCCCGCGCCATGATACGGCCGCGGGCATAGTCCAGCAGCCCCATCATACCGTAGAGGAAGACGACCAGAAGCGACAGCGCCACCAGCGTTGCCTCAGAGCGGCTGCCCAGCACCCGGTCATAGACCTGCATCATGTACAGCGGTCCGGTCAGCATCAGCATATTGGCAAAGAAACTGAACAGCCCTACCGACCAATAGAGCCCCCGGCTCTGGCGCCGGGCGTGGCGCAATTCTTCCAGTCCTTTTGCAGTACTGACTGTCATTATTTCTTCCCACCCTGGGGTTGATTGATTTTGTTAGAGCACCCTTGTAACTCAGGGATACGACTTTTTAACCTCAATAATGTTCCAAATCTGCCACATCCATCTGATCAAGCTAACCTGGTACTGGGAACCTGCGTAAAAGCGAATAAGTGATTGCGCACCTTTCCGCCGAGTGGACATTACTACGTATGAAATTGCATCTGCGACCAATCTTTGCCCCGTTTCTGCTGTCCGCTGCAGTGCTGCTGTCCGCTTGCGCGGCGCAATCTCCTGAATCCAGAGCCGCCGGCGAGATTTTTGACCCCCACGAGAATACCAACCGGTCGATCCACAATTTCAACCGTGGCGTTGACCGTTATGCCTTCCGTCCGGCCTCCAAAGGCTATGTATCTGTGGTGCCGCCCGACCTGGTGCAGGCCTTCAACAATTTCGCCGTCAATATCTCCATGCCCGGACAGGCCGTGAACCTGCTTTTGCAAGGCAAACCAAAGCAGTCCGGCATTGCGCTGTCCCGTTTTGTGGTCAACACCATCTTCGGGATCGGCGGGCTGGGTGATCCGTCTTCTGACTTCAACATCGCCTATATCGACACCGACTTCGGCGAAACCCTGCATGTCTGGGGCGTGGAGGAAGGCGCCTATGTGGAGCTGCCCTTCTACGGGCCCTCAACGGCGCGCGATTCGGTCGGCGTGGTGGTGGATTTCTTCACCAACCCGATCACTTTCGCCCGGCAGAATCCGGCCGATAACATCGGTGTCTATTCCGAAATCGTGCGCCGCATGGGCGATCGTGGCACCTATTCGGATACGATTGACGCGATTCTCTATGAAAGCGCTGACAGCTATGCGCAGGCCCGCCAGATCTTCCTGCAGAACCGCCGCTTCCAGCTGGGCGAGGCCGGCGCGATCACCGAAGTCGATCCGTTTGAACTTGATACCGAGGGTTTTTGAATGTTGAACCGCAGAACTTTTTGCCTTGGCCTCGGCTCCGCAATGCTGGCCGCGCCGACCGCAGCGCTGGCTTTGAACGAAGCATCGGCCAGCAAGCTGATCGACAGCCTTATCACCGACATCAACAAGGCCATCGGCTCCGGCAAGTCCGAAGCCGCGCTGTTCCGTGACTTTGAGAAGATTTTCAAACGCTACAGCGACACTTCCTATATTGCGGCCTACGCCATGGGCGCGGACGGGCGCCGGGCGACCTCAGCCCAGAAGAAAGCCTTCTCCAAGGCCTTCCAGGGCTACATGAGCCGCAAATACGGCAGCCGTTTCCGCGAATTCATCGGCGGGCGGCTGGAAGTCACCGGCGTGAAGAAGGTGAAGAAATGGTATGAGGTCAGCACCGTTGCCTACCTTCAGGGCCAGTCGCCCTTTGAGGTGACCTTCCAGGTCTCGGACCGGTCGGGCAAGGATCTGTTCTTCAACATGTATATCGAAGGCGTGAACCTGCTTCTGACAGAACGCACCGAAATCGGCGCCATGCTGGACCGCCGCGGCGGCGACATCGACGCCATGATCGCGGATCTGAAGAAAACCAGCTGACGCCTTGCGCCCCTGGCGGGGCGCGGGGGCTCCCGCCTGTTCCGCCCGCCCTGGCGGGCGTCCTCACAGTTGGGCATGGCAGCGCGCCTGCGGCGCGCCGTGGGCCTTGCCGGAAGGCAAGGCCTTTTGCTTCTGCCGGGGCGCGCCAGGACCGAGAGAGGCCAGCGCTCAGTTGCCGAAGATCTCTCGCAGCACATTGTCAACGGCGCGGCCGAGGTCCTGGCCCAGCTTCGGCGGCGCGCGGCGGGGCGGTTGCGGCGCGGGAGCCGGTGGGCCGGGCGGGCGCATCGGCAGCGCCTTAGGGTCCGTGCCTTCGTGGACACGTACCATCGCTTCACGCCAGATCTCGGCCGGCAGGCCGCCGCCGGTCACGCCTTTCAGCGGCGTGTTATCGTCATATCCCATCCAGACCCCGGCAACGTAGTCAGCGGTGAACCCGATGAACCAAGCGTCTTTCGCAGCAGAGGTAGTGCCGGTCTTACCCGCCGCCTGCCGCCCCGGCAGCTGCGCGCGCGCGCCGGTGCCTTCGGAGACCACTTTCTCCATCATCCAGACCAGCTGCTGCGCCGCGCCTTCCCGGATCACCCGTTCCCCCATGCCGCCCGCGGCCCCGATCACCGGTTCGGCGTCGCCCAGCAGCTTCAGCTCCTCCAGCCCGTAGGGCGTCACCGAGGAGCCGCCATTGAGAATGCCCGCATAAGCGCCGGTCATTTCCAGGAGGGTGCTTTCGGAGGCCCCCAGCGCCAGCGCCGGGCCATCCGCAAGATCGCTCTGGATGCCAAATTCGCCCGCTACAAAACGCACCTTGTCGCGGCCCATCGCCTTGGAGATCTTCACCGCCGGGATGTTCAGCGAGCTGCGCAGCGCCTCAGCCAGGGTCACCCTGCCATAATGCTGATTGGTGTAGTTGCGCGGGCACCATTGGCCGGAACCGGGCACATCGAGGCAATAGGGTTCATCCACCACCGTATCCAGCGGCGAATGGCCCATCTCCAGCGCGGTCGCATAGACAAAGGGCTTGAAGGAGGAGCCGGTCTGCCGCCGCGCCTGGGTCGCCCGGTTGAACACCCCGGACACGCGGGTTTCACGCCCGCCCACCATGGCACGCACCGCGCCGTCGGCGCTCATCACCACGATGGCGGCCTGCGCCTTGGACCCTTTGGAGACCTTTTCCTCGAACACGTAGGTCAGCGCTTCTTCGGCGGCGGTCTGAATGCGCTGGTCCAGCGTGGTGCGGATGATCACATCCTCGGTGGTCTGGTCGCCGAAGAAATCCGGCACCCTGCGCATCACCCAATCCGCAAAATAGCCGCCGGCCTTGGCCTGAGCGGCCTCGGAAAGCACGGCAGGGCGGTCC
>CAJXHQ010000219.1 GCA_913054485.1 uncultured Paracoccaceae bacterium | reverse complement strand
CAGCTTCTCCAGCCGTGCGGCGATGTTCACTGTGGCGCCGAACACTGAGTATTCCAGCCGGTCCGTGTTGCCGACCACGCCGGCAAAGACATCGCCGCAATGCAGACCAATGCCTGCGGTGACCGGCTCGGCCCCGGAATTGCGGGCGGCCGCCGCCAGCTCTTCCATCTGCGCCGTCAGCCTCCCGGCGCAATCGATGGCTGCGGCGGCGGCCTCTGGACCTTCGAACAGGATCATTGCCGCATCGCCGAGGAACTTGTCGATGATTCCGCCGGCGCTATCCGCAGCCTGTTGCACCCGGATGCGGAAATCGGTGATCAGGGCGCTGACTTCGGCCGGGTCACGGCCTTCGCACCAGCGGGTGAAATTGCGCATGTCGATGAACAGCACCGCCATATGCACCAGCCGCCCTTCGCGCAGCGCATCCAGCCCGCCGCCGGCCAGCCGCCCGGCCAGTTTGGCCGGCAGGTAGCGGGTCAGGTTCGCCTTCTGCCGCGCCTCACGGATGGATTGAAACAGCAGCTGCCGGGTCCGCCTGGCTGCGGCCACTAGAACTAGCCCGGACAGCGCAATCATCGTGATCCGCATCATGTTCGGCGCGGACTGCATGGTCATCTGCATGCGCTGACCGATCTCTTCGGTCACCTCCGCCGGCGTCCAGAGCGCCAGCCCAACCAGCCCGAGGGTGATCACTGCAACCGCATAGCCCATCAGCAGCGGATTGAACCGCAGCACCGCAAAAGCCAGGATCACCGGCACCAGCCAGACCGAGGGCATGGCAAATACAACAAGTCCCGGAATGTCTGAATTGGCCAGCGACAGCGCGGTGTTCACCAGCAGGAACAGGCAATCCAGCGTCACCACGGGCCAGACCATCCAAGGCCGGAAATGCCCCTTCTGCACCGCCCAGAGTGCGGCGGTGCCCAGCAGCAGGTAAGACCCCATCGTCATAAAGGCGAGTCCGACCTGCCGCCGCAGGTAGCGTTCCTCGATATCCGGGACGCCCTCGATCGCCATCATCATCATGGCGATCATCCCCAGGGCAACTGTGATCCTCAGCAGTGCCACCGTGCGTTCCGCATCGACCGAAGCCGCGCGCAGCAGGGCCGCCTCATCCGTATCGGGTGGCATCCGGCTGAGGAACATCCGCATCTATTCCTCCGTCAGCGCGGCCGTCAGCTGGCGCGGCTCGTCCTCGGCCAGTCCTGGGCTTTCCAGCTGCGCGCCCTGCGCCACCACACCCATAGATTCGAACTTGCGCGCCGAGGGCAGCACGCGGGCTTCCAGCGAGCCGACCGCCTTGTTGTAATTTGCCACCGAGGACGAAAGCGCCCGGCCGACACCGGCCAGGTTCTTGGAGAAGGTCGCCAGCCGGTCATAAAGTTCCTTGGCGGTCTTCTGCACCTCGACCGCGTTTTCAGCCATCTTCTCCTGCTGCCAGCCGTATGCGATGGATTTCACCAGCGCCATCAGGGTTGTCGGCGTGGCGATCAGCACCCGGTGTTCAAAGGCGTATTCAATGAGGCCGGGATCGGCTTCAGCCGCCGCCGACACAAAGGTTTCGCCAGGGATGAACATCACCACAAAATCCGGTGTTTCGCCCAAGGCGCTCTGGTAGGATTTCGAGGCAAGCTGCTTCACATGGGTGCGCACATGCTGGGCATGGCGGGCCAGATGTGCGGTTTGGTCCTCCGGCGCTTCGGCTTCCAGCGCGTCCAGATAGGCCTCCAGCGGGGTTTTGGCGTCCACAACGATGCTTTTGCCGCCGGGGATGCGGACAATGGCATCGGGGCGGCGCAGCCCGTCATCGGTGCCGACAGATTTCTCCAGATCATAGTCCACGTGTTCCGACATGCCGGCCATTTCGAAGACCTGCTTAAGCTGCATCTCGCCCCAGCGGCCGCGGGTTTTTGGCGCGCGCAGCGCCTGCACCAGCTTGCGGGTCTCGCCGCCCAATGCGGCCTGCCCGTCGGCGAGATGTTTCACCTGCATTTTGATCGCGCCGTAGGCTTCGTTGCGGGCGGCTTCGATCTCCTTGATGCGTTCGCCGAAATGGCCGAGCTTTTCATCAAGCGGCTTCACCATGTTTTCAATGGCAGCCTGCCGTTTGGTCAGATCTTCTTCGGCATCTTTGGAATGGGTCTTGAAGCGCTCGCTCACCAGGTTGAGGAAGTTCTCCGAGTTCTGTTTCAGCACGCCCGAGGCCAGCGCCGAGAACTTGTGCTCCAGCTCCGCCTTCATGCCGCGCAGCTCTTCCAGGCGGGCCTCGTGCTGGATGGTCAGTGTCTGCAATTCAGACTGCGACTGGATGCGGGCGGCCATTTCGGCCTGATGCGCGGCCCGCAAACTGTCCAGATCCGCCGACAGCTCATCCGCCAGCGTGTTGGCGCGCATGGCATCTGCTTGCAGGGCCTGATTGGTGGCCCCCAGGGCCGCGTTCTGCTGCTCCAGCCAGCGGGCCGCCGCAGCAGGCCGGCGCGCGGCCAGCCAGAGCCCGAAGAAAATCGCGGCCAGCACCGCCGCAGCGAGAGCGGCGTAGAGAAGGAATTCGGGGTCTGTCAGCACGGGGATTCTCCCTCTTGTTGTGCCTGCTCTGCGACGGCCGGGGCGTTAGCTGCGCCCGAACAATCGCTCAATATCTGCCAGTTTCAATTCCACATAGGTGGGCCGGCCGTGGTTGCACTGGCCGGAGTGGGGCGTCGCCTCCATTTCGCGCAGCAGCGCGTTCATTTCCTCGCCGCGCATCCGGCGGCCTGAGCGGATCGAGCCATGGCAGGCCACCCGGCTGAGGATCGCCTCCACCTTGGCCTGCAGCAGCTGGCTTTCGCCCTGGTCGTCCAATTCGTCCAGAATGTCCTTCAGCATGGCCTTGGCGTTCACCTCTCCCAGGATGGCAGGGGTTTCACGCACGGCGACAGCATTTCCGCCGAAGGCCTCAAGCCCGAGGCCGAATTTATACAGCTCATCCGAGACATCCAGCAGGCGGGCGCAGTCATTGTCGCTCAGCTCGACAATTTCGGGGATCAGCAGCGCCTGGGCGGCGACGCCGTTCTCCGCCATTTGTTTCTTCAGTTTCTCATAGACCAGCCGTTCATGGGCAGCGTGCTGGTCGACGATGACCATGCCATCCGCGGTCTGGGCGATGATGTAATTCTCATGCACCTGGCCGCGCGCAGCCCCCAGCGGCAGATGTTCCGGCGCGGCCTCGGGCTGCGCATCTGCAACGGGGTCTTCGACCATGCGGCCGCTATAGGCCGTGTCCAGTTCTGCAAAGCCCTGCGGCGGCTGCGGTGCCGGATAGGCCGGGGCCGGCTGGAAACCGGGGCGCTGCGCATCAAAGGCAGCGCTGCGCACCCCAGCAGAAGGCCGCTCCATCTGGTAGACGCGTGCAGCCCCTGTGGCCGTCGGGGCCTCGGGGCGCATGGCGCCCAATGTGGCGCCGGCAACGGTGGAGGACGCGCGGTGACCCGCCTCTGCCAGCGCATGGCGCAGGGCAGAGACGATCAGCCCGCGCGCGGTGCCGGGATCACGGAAACGGACTTCGGATTTTGCCGGATGCACGTTGACGTCGACCATCTCAGGGTCGCAGTCGATGAACAGCGCCGCCGCCGGGTGGCGGTCGCGGCTGAGGAAGTCGAAGTAGGCGGCACGCAAGGCCCCGGTCAGCATCTTGTCCTTCACCGGCCGGGTATTCACAAACAGGAACTGCGCCACCGCCGCGCCGCGCGAATAGGTCGGCAGCGCCGCATAGCCATACAGGCGGATGCCCTCGCGGGTGGCATCGATCTTCAGGGCGTTTTCGGCAAAGTCACGGCCCAAGACGGACGCCAGCCGTCCGTGCAGCGCGTCAAACAGATCGCCCGACAAGGGATCAGCCCGGAAGGTCACCCGGCCTTCGCCGCCGCCCGATACATCGCGCAGGGTAAAGCCCACCGAAGGTTCCGCCATGGCCAGCCGCTTCACCACATCGCCGATCGCCTGCGCCTCGGCCCTATCCGTGCGCATGAACTTCAGCCGCGCGGGTGTGGCAAAAAACAGATCCCGGAGTTCGACCACGGTGCCCTGATTCAAAGCCGCCGGTTTTACGGCGGACATATCGCCGCCGGAGACCTGGATCTGTGCCGCCTCATGGCCGGCTGCGCGGCTGGTGATGGAGAGCCGCCCGACCGCGCCAAGCGAGGGCAGCGCCTCGCCGCGGAAGCCGAAAGTATGGATATTCAGCAGGTCCGAGCCATCGATTTTCGACGTCGCGTGGCGCGACAGCGCCAGAGGCAGGTCTTCCGGTGTCATGCCGCAGCCATCGTCGCGCACCCGGATCAGGGTCTTGCCGCCGTCGGCGATCTCTACCGAGATGCGGGTGGCGCCTGCGTCAATCGCGTTTTCCACCAGTTCCTTCACCGCCGAAGCGGGGCGTTCGACCACTTCACCGGCGGCAATACGATTGATCGCGCCGTCATCCAGCTGGCGGATGACTGGGCGGGGATCGCTGATATGGGGGTCTGCCGTGTCCATACCGCCAAATCTAGCAGAGATGCGCGATTCTGCCATGGCAATTCGAACAAGAGGAGAACAAAGGCCCTGCGCGGCAGCTTCCAGCCGCAGTGGGCGGGCGACAGGCTTGCCCCTTTGCGGTCATTTTGCCGCCGGCTCCGGCCATTTTGCAGCCGCAAACCGACGGTTACGGAATCTTCGTTCATTTTCCTTATCCAATCGGTAAACGACCAAAGGAAGTGAATTCAAATGACCTCTATCGTGAAATCCGGCATTGCCGCCGTTGCCTTGACCGCGGCCGCATCGGCAGCTTCTGCCGATGGCAAGCTGGCGCTGTATCACTGGTTTGACTACATCCCGCAGGAACTGCTGGAGACGTTCACCGCCGAGACCGGCATTGAGGTCACAATGGAGACCTATGACTCCAACGAGGCGATGCTAGCCAATCTGAAGGCGGGCAAGATGGGCAGCTATGACCTGGCGGTGCCGGGGGATTACATGGTGTCGATCATGGCGGCTGAAGGGCTGCTGGACACCATCCGGGCGGGCGAGCTGTCAAACATGGGCAATATTGCCCCGGAATGGGCTGATCCCGACTTCGATCCGGGCCGCAAGCATTCGGTGCCCTACCAGTGGGGCTCAACCTCCTTTGCGGTGGATACCTCCGTCTATGGCGGCAATATCCACACCACGGATATCCTGTTCGACACGCCGCCGGAGCTGGCCGGCAAGGTAAACATGATGGACAGCCAGGGTGACGTGATGGCTCTTGCCGCCTTGCATCTGGGCATCGACCAGTGTGTGTCCGACCCCGCCATGGTGGCCGGTCTGGGCGCAATGCTGAAAGAAGTCAGCCAGAACTGGGCTTCCTTTGACACAGAAAACGCCCGCAGTCTTCTGGTGTCCGGAAAAGTCGACGTCAGCATGTCCTTCCATGGCGATGCGGCCAAGGCACGCGGTGAAAAATCCAGCCTGCAATATGCCTTCCCGGCGCAGGGCTACCTGGTTTGGATGGACAATATCGTGCTGCTGAAAGACGCGCCGAACCGGGCCAATGCGCTAACCTTCATGGACTTCATGCTGAAGCCCGAGAATATCGCCGCGGTCACCAATTATGCCCGCTACTCGGCCGGGGTCTCCGGTGTCGAAGCCTACCTTGACCCGGAACTGGCAACCCTGCCTGAGGCAAACCCGGTGCCGGGGTCCGGCGAAGGCGTCTTTGTGCAGGCCTGCGATCCGGCGACACAGGCGCTCTATGATCAGGCTTGGGCCGAGTTGACAAAATAGGGCTGAGGCCTTGAAGCTGCTCTCCCAGATCTGCCAGGGGACCGGGAGAGCAGTTTTTACACGCCTGCTGGCGCGCCGGTCCGGCTGC
>CAJXHQ010000218.1 GCA_913054485.1 uncultured Paracoccaceae bacterium | reverse complement strand
CGGACAACTTCTGCATCCACTGGCCGTTCAAACAGCCCAAGGCGGGCCGGGGCCTGCGCACATCCATGCTGCATGATCACTGGGCCAAGGCAGGCGCGCAGTTCGGCCTGACCGCAGGCTGGGAGCGGGGATTGTGGTATGCAGGCGACGACAGCGAACGCAATCTGCCCTATTCGGTCGGCGATCAGCCCTGGTACCCGATTGCCTGCCGCGAGGCAGCGACGATGGAGGCAGGCTGCGCGCTGATTGATCTGTCCCCCTTCACTAAAATCGATGTGAGCGGCGCGGATGCACTGGACCTGCTGCAATACCTTGCGGCCGGCAATCTGGACGTGGCCGAGGGGCGCGCGGTCTATACGCCGATGTTGAACGCCAAGGGCGGGATCGAGGCGGATGTGACCATCACCCGCACCGGTCCTGACAGCTTCCGCCTGACCTCGGGCGCTGCGACCCGGCGCAAGGATTTTGCCTGGCTGCGGCGTCATGTGGCGGGCCGCGCGGTCACGCTGACGGATGTGACAGAGGATGAGGCCGTGATCGGCGTCATGGGCGCCGACGCGCGGGCGGTGCTGGAAGGGCTTAGCCCGGATGACTGGCAGGACTTCCCCTTTTCCACCGCCCGCGACGTGACCATCGCAGGCCGCCCGGCCCGCGCCACCCGTGTCAGCTTTGTCGGCGAGCTGGGCTGGGAGGTCAACGCAGGCCCGGCGGCGTCGGGCGCGATCTTTGATGCGCTGCACCGCGCCGGGGCTGCACCGATGGGGCACTTTGCATTGGACGGCTGCCGGATAGAGAAGGGATTCAAACACTGGGGCCATGACCTCGGTCCTGAAATCACGCCGCTGGAGACCGGGCTTGGGTTCACCATCGACTGGTCCAAGGATTTCCTCGGCAAGGCAGCGCTGGAGCAGCAGAAAGCCGAAGGCCTGACGCAGCGGATGGTGCTGTTTGACCTGCCGTCGCATCCGCTTGTTCTGCATGATGAGCCGATCGTTGAGGGTGGCGAGGTCATCGGCCTCACCACTTCTGGCGCGCGGGGGGTGCGCACGGGCAGGACGCTGGCGCTGGGCCTGATAAGCGTCCAGGCGGGCGAAAGCCTGAAAGACACTGCCCAGCGGCACTTTGAAATCGAGATCGCAGGCAAGCGCCATGCAGCTCATGTGCTGCGGCGCCCGCCCTTTGATCCCAGCGGAACACGGATGAAAGCATGACCACTACGGACGCAAATGTTCTGATCATCGGCGGCGGCGCCATGGGCGTGTCGCTGATGTACCACCTGACCAAGGCGGGCTGGACCGATGTGGTGCTGACGGAAAAGAACGACCTCACCCATGGCTCCACCTGGCATGCGGCAGGTCTGTGCACCCATTTTGCCCATAACCCCACCATTCAGGAGCTGCGGGCGACCTCGGTGCGGCTCTACCGCGATATCCTGCCGGAAGAGACCGGCGGCACCTGCGGCTTTCACCGCTCCGGCGCGATGCGGATCACCTCGAACCCGGACCGGATGGATGAGTTTGCCCATGTGGCCGGCCTCAGCCGCTTCACCGGTTACGACTTGCAGATGCTGACGCCGGAAGATGTGGAACGGCTGCATCCGCTGGCACGCACCGAAGGCATTCTTGGCGGCATTTATGAGCCGGATGACGGCCATGTGGACCCCTCGCTGGCAACCAACGCCATGGCGCAGGTGGCGCGGGCGAATGGCGCGACGGTGCTGCGATACAACCCTGTTACCTCGATCCGGCGCGAAGAGAGCGCTTGGATTGTCGAGACGGAAAAGACCACAATCCGCGCCCGCCATCTGGTCAATGCAGCCGGCACATGGGGCTGGGAAGTGGGGCATATGATGGGGCTGAACATCCCCTCGGTGCCGGTGCTGCATCAGTATCTGGTGACGGATACCGTGCCTGCTGTGGCCGAGCGCATCGCCAAGGGGCAGCCGGAACTGCCGATGATCCGCGACCCGGAAGAAAGCTGGTACGTCCGGCAGGAGCGCGACGGGCTGATCCTCGGCCCTTACGAGAAAGAAGCCCAGCCCTGGTCCATCGACGGCTGCCCGCCGGATTTTGGCGCCGACCTGATGCCGCCGGATCTGGACCGGGTGGAGCATATCATCCTGGACGCCATGGCCCGCATCCCGGCGCTGGAGACCGGCGGGGTGAAATCGGTGGTGAACGGCCCGATCACCTTTACGCCCGATGCCAACCCGCTGATCGGCCCGGCACACGGGCTGGAGAACGCCTGGCTGCTGACCGGATCCTCGATGGGGATCATGGAGGGCGGTGGTACCGGCTGGTTCCTGGCCCATTGGATGACCCATAGTGCGCCGCCGATGGATGCGCTGGCGGTGGACAGCCGCCGCTTTGGATCCTGGGCCGATCGCGACTACCGGGTGGAAAAGGCGATCGAATGTTTCGGGCTTCAGTTCGGCGTGCACTACCCGCATGAAGAACGCCCCGCCGCGCGCGGCAAGCGGCTGTCGCCCATCCATGATCTTATGGTGGAACGCGGTGCGGTCATGGGCGCGGCTTACGGCTGGGAGCGGCCTAACTGGTTCTCGGACAAGCCGGGCGACGCGGCAGAGCCGAGCTTCCGCCGCTCCAACTGGTTCGCACCCGTCGCCCAGGAGTGCCGGACGGTGACAGAAGGCGTCGGGCTGGCTGATATGTCGGTCTTTGCAAAATTCGAAGTCACCGGCCCCGAGGCACGCGCCTTTGTGGACGCCTTGGGCGCCAACAAGGCCCCCAAGGGGGGGCGTATCGGGCTGACCCATGCGTTGACCCCTGCCGGGGGCACGCGTTCGGAATTCACCGTGACCGCGCTGTCGGACGACCACTTCTATCTCACCTCCGCCGCCGCGGCCGAGGAGATGGACGGAGACCTGCTGCTGGAACACGCCAAGGAGTTCGAAGTCGGTGTCACCCGCGTGACCGAAGCCTTTGGCGTGCTCAGCCTGATGGGCCCGAAGTCGCGCGCGGTGCTGGAAAGCCTGACGGAGGATGATCTTGGCAGCTGGCTTTCGGTGCGCGAGATGTCTCTGGGCGGCATCCCGTTGCGCGCGCTGCGGGTGTCTTACGTGGGCGAGCTGGGCTGGGAACTGCACGTGCCTGCGGCCCGAATGCGCGACCTCTTCCTGTTGCTGGAGGAGGCTGGCAAACCCCATGGGCTCGGCTTTTTTGGTGCCTACGCGATGAACGCGATGCGGCTGGAGAAAGGCTACCGGGCCTGGGGCACGGATTTCACCACCGAGCGCACACCGGCGGAAACCGGCGCCGGTCTCCTGATCAAACTGGACCACGCGTTCACCGGCAAGGCGGCGCTTGCCGCCCGGATGGAGGCTGAAGACCGCTGGGATATGGTGCTTCTGGAGATCGTCGCAGGGGATGTGGATCCATATTATGCCCATGGTCTTTATCAGGGAGAGGTCTGCGTTGGCATTGTCACCTCCGCCGCTTACGGCCACCGCACCGGCAAGACACTGGCGCTGGCTTATCTGCGCGACCGCCGGGCCCGCATCGGTCTGGAGGTGGAAATCCTTGGCCGCCGCCGTCCTGCTGCCCTGTTGGAAAGGCCTCCCTTTGATCCGGACAACATGCGGTTGAGGGGATAAGCGCCTGGCGTTGCCGGCCTTGAGTCCTTCTGCAGGGATAGCAGTTGAGTTGCCGGCATGTTTTTACTGCACCGGCCGGGATGATCCGTAAGGTCTTCGAAAGGGAAGATCCTGCGCCTGCAGGGCAAAGGAGCCGGTCAGGGGTTTGATGCAGTGGGAGATGTCCACATGCTGGCAGGTCTGGATTGGTAATTTGCCTTCGTCACCCCTGTTATTAACTTGCGGTTGTATAGAGCGTTTTGGTTCTGGCGGCTGCGTTCGGGAGCTCTCAATGCCTTGCCGGATTGTATTGAGGTTGAGGTTATAATCGAAAGTAATCTCCAGATCCGCCACCGGGTGCCAGTGTAAGTATACCCTGGGGCTGTTTTTCAGGCAGTGGTGACGTTTGGAAGGGTGTTCCGACGTTTCCGGAGCATTGCCAGTGGCGCAGTTGAAACCGGCTGTTAGCTGGGATTTACATGCAGACCGGGCTAGGATTGTTCGAAGAGAGGTGCTGAATGCTGAACTGGTTCCCGCCTGCAGACTTCCGCGGGACCGCGCGGCCAAAAGGGCATGTTCGAATTATTGAATTTTTCCTGTGCTGCGGCCCGTTGGAGGGGCGTTTGGCATTCAGATGAATGTCTGATTTGTGACTTGGAACGGCATGTTCCGAGAGATAGTGTTGCCGTCGGTAAGCCATGGTGACGGATGTCGTGACTGTTTGATGAAAGAAAAATTGGAATGAATGGGTTTTCTCCCCTGGAGTCGCAGGGTGTCGCGGTCATCGGCCTTGGATATGTTGGGCTTCCCTTGGCGGTTGAGTTTGGGAAAGCTCGGCCTGTTATCGGGTTCGACATTGATGCCGCACGGATAGACGAATTGGCTTCTGGGCAGGATCGGACGCGGGAAGTCGGGCCGGAAGACCTCGGCCAGGCCGGTCAGCTGACTTTCACCAGCCGCCTCGAAGACATTGCCGGTTGCCGGATCTATACCATAACGGTTCCGACTCCGATTGACGCGCATAAACAGCCGGATCTTACCCCCTTGCTGAAGGCCTCGGAAAGCATTGGCCGGGTTCTCAAGAAGGGCGACCTGGTGATCTACGAGAGCACAGTTTACCCGGGCGCGACCGAAGAGGACTGCGTTCCCGTGCTGGAGCGGGTTTCGGGGCTGACATTCAATCAGGATTTCTTCTGCGGCTACAGTCCGGAACGCATAAACCCCGGGGACAAGAGCCACCGGCTGCCGGATATCCGCAAGGTGACGTCCGGTTCGACGCCGGAAACGGCTGACCGGGTAGATGCGCTCTATGCACAGATCATCACTGCCGGGACTTTCAAGGCTGAAAGCATCCGCGTGGCGGAGGCCGCCAAGGTGATTGAAAACACGCAGCGTGATCTGAACATCGCGTTGGTCAATGAGCTGGCGATCATTTTCAACCGGATGGGGATCGACACCCAAGCGGTGCTTGAGGCCGCGGGAACGAAGTGGAACTTCCTGCCCTTCCGCCCCGGCCTTGTCGGTGGCCACTGTATCGGGGTGGACCCATACTACCTTACTCACAAGGCCGAGGCGACCGGGTACCACCCGCAGGTGATCCTGGCGGGACGCCGGATCAATGACGGCATGGGGGCTTATGTGGCCGGGCAGATGGTCAAGGCCATGCTCAAGAAACGTATTCAGGTTGATGGTGCGCGGGTGCTGGTTCTGGGGCTGACCTTCAAGGAGAATTGCCCGGACTTACGCAATACGCGCGTGGTGGATGTGATCGCCGAGCTTGAGGATTTTGGCGCGCAGGTGGATGTGCATGATCCTTGGGCGGATGCGGCAGAAGCGAAACTGGAATACGGGATCGATCTTGTGGCACGGCCGGAACACGGTATCTACAGTGGTATTGTACTTGCTGTTGCGCACAGTCAATTCCGGGAAATGGGATCTGAGGCGATCAGGGCATTTGGGAGCGGCAATCACGTTCTGCATGACCTTAAGTATCTCCTCAGCAAGAGCGAAAGCGACCTGAGGTTGTGATGTCCGGGCCCTGGGCCCGGTCGAATTGAGGTGCTGTGCCGCGGTTCGGCCCACGTCAGAGGGAAGTGGAGTTTGCTCCTGGAATTCGCTCTGATCCGCCATTTGGCAGACACCTTCACCGGTTCACAGAGTAACGGAAATTAACAGTTACGGGTCGGGGACCTGCCAGAATCGTGGTTCGCCGGTTGGAAATTATTTGCAACGGCCCAGAAGAGTGCAATTAGAACGGCCCGTATTTGTGGGGTTTCAGGGC
>CAJXHQ010000217.1 GCA_913054485.1 uncultured Paracoccaceae bacterium | reverse complement strand
CTGAGGCCGCCGTTGAGTTCCGCGTCTGCCGCCTGGCAACACAGGCGGAAAGGGCCCGGATGTTTTCGGCAGCATGTCGCTATTTTGATATTTTTAGTGTCACGGCCGCTGCTTCGGCTGGGCCAGGGGCGGTTTGATCAATCGGTCAATAAATTGGCAAACAACGATTTACCTAAAAAAAATCCATTGATGCTCAAAGAAGGTTAAAATTTTCGGGACGTCGCAAGGGTTCGCTTTACATAGATCGGAAGGACTTATTGGTTCACTCAGCCCGGCTGCCGGGCGGGGTCGCCAAAAAACATTACGGATGCGTTATGGGATCTGATTTTCGCGGGGGGCGCGATTCCGACGCTACGATTTTCCGTACGCCTGATGGCGGTGCGGCCAAACCGGTCTCATGGGGGGAAGATCTAGCTAGATCGTTGTTCGACCGAACATTCGCACTGTGTGCGCTGTTGTTTTTTGCACCTTTCATGGTGCTGATTGCGGCTGTCGTGCTGGTGACCGAGGGCGGACCTGTGTTCTTCGCCCACAAGCGGGTCGGGCTGAACGGCCGGCCCTTCTATTGCCTGAAATTCCGGACCATGGCCAAGGACGCAGAGGCGCGCTTGGAGAACCTGCTGGCAAGCGACCCGGCAGCGCGGGCGCAATGGGAGGCAAGCCAGAAGCTGGACGATGATCCGCGGATCACCTGTGTGGGCGAGATCCTGCGGAAGTCCAGCCTGGACGAGCTGCCGCAGTTCCTGAACGTGCTGATGGGGGATATGGCGATTGTCGGGCCGCGCCCGATCGTGGAGGCCGAGGCGAGCCATTACGGCGAGTATTTCGAGGACTATCTGTCGGTGAAACCGGGGGTGACCGGTCTTTGGCAGGTCAACGGGCGCAGCGGCACCACCTATGAAGAACGGGTTGCCATGGACGTGGATTACGTCCGCAACCGGTCCATGCTGCGTGACCTTGGCATCATTGTGAAGACCGTGAAGGTCGTGGCCCTTGGAAAGGGCGCGCAATGAGGACTGCCGGGACCGCTGTTCAGAAGACCGCGATCAGGACGGCGGCCCAGAAAAGTCCGCAGCCGAGGATGACGGCCCTGCGCACAGCTGCTGGGGACGCGGATCGAATCCACTCAGGGCAACGGGTCTGCGACTCGCGGAGACTCAAGATCATGTGGGTTACTCGCTCGATCATACAATTTATATTGTTTTCCCTATGGGTACGCCTCTTCGGTCAAAAGGTCAATGTTTTGCGCGCAGCGGGCGGGCGGATTGGTGGAGGAAAGATAAGAAATACCGGCTTCAGGGAGGGTGAATGCGGGTAATTGTTGCGATACCGACAACCGGGCGGCCTGCCATCGTGGTGCCGGCAATCCGGGACATGGCGCGGCAGACGCGGCTGCCGGATATGGTGGTCGTCGTGGTGGCCGGGCCGGGGGATATCGACGCGGGCCAGGTCGCGGATCTGCCATTCCCGGTCTGTGTGATCGAAAGCGAGCGAGGCGCCACCTTCCAGCGCAACGCCGCGCTGGATATGCTGCACCCGGAAGACTGCATGCTGTTTCTGGACGATGATTTTGTCATGGCACCGGACTTCCTTGCCAATCTGGACCGTCTCATTGCCGAAAACCCGGATGTTACCATGGTGACAGGGACGGTGCTGGCGGATGGCATCAAGGGACCGGGTCTCAGCCATGATTACGCACAGGAGGTGCTGGCGGATCAATCCCTGCTGTTGCAGGGGCCGGAGCTGCGGGACGTCTACAATTGCTACGGCTGCAACATGGCGCTGCGGGCCCGGCCGCTGGTGGAGAACCGGATCCGCTTTGACACCCGGCTGAAGCTGTACAGCTGGCTGGAGGATGTGGATTTCTCGCGCCAGATGGCGGCGCATGGGCGGATTGTGAAAGCGGCGGCGCTGCGCGGGGTGCACCTGGGCACCAAGA
This sequence comes from uncultured Paracoccaceae bacterium, assembly GCA_913054485.1. Classification (GTDB taxonomy): domain Bacteria; phylum Pseudomonadota; class Alphaproteobacteria; order Rhodobacterales; family Rhodobacteraceae; genus FREY01. Next base: position 3,946 of record CAJXHQ010000217.1, on the reverse strand, counting down.
CCGGCCGCACAAGCGGGCTGCGCTTCGGCTATTCGCAGATCGACAATCCGCTTTATCTGAACGCCAAGGGCACGATGATCTGGCCGCGCGCGTTCCGGATGATGCTGCGCAACTTTTCCAGTAATCTGCTCCGGTCTTTTTATCCGGAGCCTGAGATTGACCGCTGGGGCCGGCTGAAAGGCAATTTCCGGGCCATTGCGGATCTGATCCGCGGACGGCTGAAGCCGGAAAATGTCACCACATTCGAGTGAGCCGCAGGTTTACAGAAACGCCAGGCCCAGCACGGCAGCCCAGGCCACCAGGCAGCCGCCGAGAACCAGCCGCCGGATGGTCAGCCCGCTGGCGCGGACGCAGGGTTTCTCCCCGGTTTCCGGCGTTTGCAGGGTATCTTGCCGATTCGCGATGCGGGTCTCTTTTGCCATGGCTCCTCATATATCCGGCGGGTTGTGCAGATAACACCGGCCGCCCGCGCAACGCCTGAACGGCGGGAACAAGCCCATTGATACGCATCTATCGGCTGATTTCAGCCACGGCGCGGCGGACAGGGTGCCTTCTGTGGTTGTAAGATCGCCCGGGAAGGGTTACCAGCCGGCCCTATGCACAACTCTGTGAGCGGCAGGGGAGGGGCCGCCGCCTCGACCCGCGCCGGTTGCTCGCTATCTCATAGGGCAAGGGACAAGGCCGCACGGAGAGAGCCCCGTGCGGCGGCGCAAGCGGGGAGGAATGGGATGAGGACTGCCGGGTGGAGCCACGGGGCCGCGGTGATTGGAATGTTGTGCTGTGCCGGCGGCGCCGGGGCGGAACAGGACCAGTTCGAATTGAGGGTGCAAACCCATTTCTCTCAGGGCTGGAACCTCAACGCGATGCGCGTCTTCCCGCAGATCCGCGCCCCGGGGTTCCGCGACGGCATGTACTGGCAGAAAGTGGAGCATCAGCCGGGCCGGTATGACCTCAGCGAATTTGCCCCCTATCTGGAGGCCAGCCGCGCGGCGGGGCTGGATGTGCTGGTCGTCGTGGCCGGGGTGCACCCGGCTTATGACAATGGCGAGACGCCTTTTTCGGACGAGGGGCGCAAGGCTTATGCCCGCTATGTGGCGGCGGTGGTCGATGCCTATCCGGATGTGATCAACCGGATCGAGCTGGGCAATGAGTACAACACCAATGGGTTCCTGACCGGCCGCAGGGAGGAGGCGCCGGGCAAGTATTTCGGCCCGCTGGCGCGCGAGGTGGCGCTGGCGGTGAAGGCGGTGCAGCCGGACACGCAGATCTGGTGCACCGGGGCGCATTCGGTGGCCACCGGCTATTTCCGCGCGGTATTTGAAAGCGGTGCATTGGACTATTGCGACGGGATTTCCTTCCACCCTTACCGTGACGCGCCGGAGAATGTGGACAAGGAAATCACCCGTCTGCGCGCGCTGATGCGCGAATTCGGCGGTGAGAAGCCGCTCTATGTGACCGAGTTCGGCGACTGGTTCAAAGACCCGGATGATGCCCCCGACTTCCTGTTCAAGATGGTGAGCATGATGGGTGCCGCAGGCGTGCAGGAGGCCTATTGGTATGCGCTGCGCGAGCAGGAGTGGTGGCCCAATATGGGGCTGTTCACCGAACAGTTCGAAGAACAGCCCGCCGCCGCCGCCTTCCGCTTCCTGCAGGATGCGGTGCTGCCCCTGGGCCGGCCGGTGGCGCTTGGCACCCGCGGGGAGGATCACCTGTATGAATACGGCGAGGGCGGCCGGGGGTTCGTGGTCTGGGGCGCGCCGGGCGATCTGCAGGTTGAAGGCGCGGCCAGGTTTTATGACAGTCTCGGCAATCCGCTTGATCCGGTAACGCGGGTCTCGGCAGAACCGGTGATCATCCTGGGCGAAGGGCTCACTGTCGGTATCACTCGCGACCGGCCGGTCTACAGCGCCTTTTACGGTCACGGCGAGGCGCCCTGGTCCTATATGGCAGTGCGCGAGGACGGGCGTGTCACGCCGTTTGACGTCACGGATTGGAATTGGAACCCCTATATGGGCCATCCCGACATGAAGCCTATGTCCATCACCTTCAACAAGGTTGCGAGCGCGATCTTCAACGGGCGCAGGGTGCATGCTGTGGAACGGTTCACTGCGCCAAAAAGCGGGCGCTATGACATTGAGGGCCGCTGGTTCCGGGAAAAAGCGCATGCGGACGGGGCCGATATCCGCATCAGCCGCAATGGGGCTGTGCTGGCTGCCGGGGTGGTAGCGGATGCGCCATTTGAGTGGGGGCCGGTAACGGTAGAGCTGCAAGAGGGGGATCAGATCGATTTTGCCGTCGGCCCGAACCGGAAAGACGGCGGCAATTGGGTCGAACGCCGGATCAGCATCACCGGGCCTTGAACGGCGGCCCGGCCGAACGGCAGTTCAGCGCGCGGCGGGCATCCGCTGCGGCTCAGGGCTGACCACCTCTTTCCTGACAATCTCGGGGCTGGCCGCCGGGGCCTGATGCGGAGCAGACAGCTGGGTGAACCAGCAGGCGTCCTCCTCGCCTTCGGCCCAGAAGGGGCGGCGTACCCGCGACGGATCGCGTGATTGCAGGAATTGCAGCAGGTAGCGCGCGCGGCCCTGCGACAGATCCACGTCCATCACCTCCACCTTACCGGGATCGGCGCTCATCACCGGGCCGCGGGCGCTGCGCGCCAGGCCCGAGACCTGTTGGATGGCTGTGCGGTAGATGTCGAGCCCGCGGTGCAGCGGCACTTCGAAGTAGCGGCGCGGACCGGTGTCGCGTTCGACGAACATGTAATAGGGATGAATACCCAGCTGGACCTGCTCGCTCCAATTGCGGGCCCAGACCGCCGGGTCATCGTTGATGCCTTTCAGCAGCGGCCCCTGGCTGTGGATCACCGCGCCGGCATCGCGCAGCCGGCGGATAGCCTCGCGCGCAATGGGGTTATCGATTTCACGCCAGTGATTGATATGCGCCATCACCGCGAGGTTGCGCCCGGCCTCCGCGACCTTTTCGATCAGCCGCAGCAGCCCGTCCGCATCCGGGTCCGAGACAAAACGCTGCGGCCAGAACGAGAGGCTTTTGGTGCCGATGCGGATGCTGCTTACATGTGCGAACTCTTCCGTCAGAAGCGGTTCGATCTGGGCCGCCAGATGGTGGGTGCCCATGATCATCGGATCACCGCCGGTAATCAGAACATCCGTCACCTCCGGGTGCGCACGCAGGTAGCGCTGCAGGGCTTCGGCCTCTTTGCTGGCGAATTTAAGGGAGGTGTCGCCGACAAATTGCGCCCAGCGGAAGCAGAAGGTGCAATAGGCGTGGCAAGTCTGCCCGCGCGCCGGGAAGTAGAGCACCGTTTCGCGGTACTTGTGCTGAAATCCCTGCGCCGGGCTGCCGTCCAGCTCGGGCACGTTTTTCTCGCGCTGTCCCGACGGGTGCGGGTTCAGATCGGCGCGGATTTCCTGCGCGGCGGCCAGCACTTCGGCCTGCGGCGCGCGTTTCATCACCAGTTTCTCGATCCGGGCGAAATTCTCCGGCGACAGCATCTCACGCGCCGGGAAGACCAGCCGGAACAGCGGGTCTTCCGGGGCGGCGTCCCAGTTGATCAGGCTGGAAGTGACATGGGAGTTGACCCGGAAGGGCAGCACCTTGGAGACCACTCGCAGCGCGTGGCGGGTCTCTTCCGGCAGCTGATTTGACTGCGGCATCCGGTGCAGCGCCTCAGCGCCGATGGCGCGGTATCTTTCTGATCGTTCTGCACTCTGCATTGCGAAATTCAATCGCCATCCGCCGCTGCTTTACCTCCCCTGGCCGGGCGCCCGCTGGGCTCCGGTTTGCAGGCGATAGGCTGCATGGCGAAAGGCCCCCCCTGTGGCACCGTTCACTTAACTGATCTTTCAGGTAGGCCTGCGGTTCGCAGAGTCCATGCATGAAATGGGCCGCGGCATTGAAAAGGCGGGCCGGGGTTTTACCATCC
>CAJXHQ010000216.1 GCA_913054485.1 uncultured Paracoccaceae bacterium | reverse complement strand
TCTTGGCCATCATGGTCGAAGCCTACATTGACCTGCCGGAAAAAACTGCCCTGCTGATCCTGTCGCTGAGCTTCATCGCAGCGGTGATCGGCGGGTCTCCGGGCAAAGGGCTGATTTCCACCGGGCTGGGGCTGCTGGCGGTTTACATTGGCACCGGGGAAGACTTCTATCCGCGCCTCTCCATGGGCTCGCAGGAGCTGGCGCGCGGCTTTCCCATTGCCACTTCGGTGCTGGGCGTGCTGATCATCGGAGCGGTGTTCAAAGGGCTGGACGAGCTATGGCACGAACGCCGCCGCGAGGGGCGGATAACCGAAGTGGCCGAGGAGGGCGATCAGCGCCTGCATTGGGCCGATGTGCGCCGCATCTGGCCATATATTTCCCGCTCAGCGGTGATCGGCACCATGATCGGCGCGTTGCCGGGGGTGGGCTCTACCCTGGCGGCGACGCTGGGCTATACCGTCGGCCGCGCCCGTCACAGCAAGGCGAATGACGAGGGTAAAACACCATTCGGAAGAGGCGCGATGGAGGGCATTGCTGCCACCGAGGCCGCCAATTCTTCGGTCTCCGGCGCCAACCTGATCCCGGTGCTGAGCCTTGGCATTCCCGGCAATGCGGCGGCTGTCTTCCTGATCCTCGCGGCGGAAAGCATAGGCGGTTTCAACCCCGGCCCCTCGGTTTTCCGCTTCACCGTGGACGAGGTGAACCCCGAACTGGTCATCGCCTTTGGCCTGTTCACAGCCATGTTGCTGGCCAATCTGATGAACTGGACCATCGGCGGGGTGTTCATGCGCTCCATGGGGATTATGATCCGGATCCCGAAACAGGTTCTGCTGCCTTCGGTTCTGCTGCTGACGCTGACCGCAATCTACGTGCAGGAAACACGGATCGAGGCGATCTGGTTTGCCCTTGGTTTCGGCCTGCTGGGCTATATCATGCGGCTGCTTGACATCTCGCCGCTGCCCTTCGTGATCGCCTTTATTCTGGGCGGTAAGCTGGAAGAGAGCGCGCGCCAGGCCTTTGCTGCCACGGGCAATGATCCCTTCTTCCTGTTCACCCACCCCATTGCGGCCCTGTTCATGGCGCTGTCGCTCGGGGTTGTCATCCTGACCGCCCGCAAACAAAAGCAGGCTGTTTGAGCTGCCAGTGCTTTTGTAGATCCCGCACCGGCAGCCATCTTGGGTTCCGGCCGGGCCAGCCTGACAATGGTGCTCCTTTTCAGGCTGATTGACAGGCGAAGCTGAGGCCCAGGCGGGCTCAGCTAGGGCGCCCGGCCTGCCAGGTCTTTTGCAGCCGAAGATTGCTGTTCAGGTGAACAAGGTCAGCACTGCGCCCCTTGGTGAGCCAGCCGGCGTCCGGAAGGCCTGCCAGTTCCGCAGGCAGGCGGGTGGCGCGGGACAGGGCGCGTGCGGTGTCTTCGCCGCAGGTCTCCACCAGAAACCGCACCGCGTCCGCCAATTCCAAATGCGCCCCGGCCAGGGTGCCGTCTGCCAGTGTCAGCCGGTTTCCTGAGCGCCGGATCTCGCGCCCGTTGAGCCGGAACGACGGGATGTCCGACCCGGCAGTGGCCATTGCGTCGCTGACCAGAAAGATCTCTCCCGGCCCGGTCTTGGCGCGCAGGGCATTCTGCACGCTGGCCGCATGCACGTGGATACCGTCGGCGATAAGCCCGGCAGACAGCCCGGCGAGCGCCAGCGCAGCCCCCACGGTGCCCGGTTCGCGATTGCCCATCTGGCTTTGCGCATTGAACAGGTGGGTGACACAGCGCGCACCCGCCTGCATGGCCGCCGCGCAATCGGCGTAGCTGGCATTGGTGTGGCCAAGCGAAACCAGAACGCCGGCCTCTGCCAGTTTTCGGATCTGATCGAGGGTTGCATTTTCCGGTGCCAGGGTGACTTTCAGCAGCGGCAGACGCGCGGCGGCGTCCTGCAGCATGGCAAGGTCGCTGTCTTCCATCGGGCGGATCAGGCCGGGATCATGCGCGCCCTTGCGGGCCGGGGCCAGATGCGGGCCCTCCAGGTGCAGGCCAGCGATGCCCGGAGTGCCCAATACGATGGCTTCGGCCACCGCGTCGATGGCGCGGGCGGTCTGTTCTTCGGTGTCGGTGATCAGCGTCGGCAGGATGGTGGTGGCGCCAATGCTGGCATGGGCCCGTGCCATGATCCCGAGCGTTTCGGCATCGGGGCGGTCGTTCAGCATCACTCCGCCGCCGCCGTTCACCTGCAGATCGACAAAGCCGGGGGCGAGGATGCCGCCGCCCAGATCCGTGGCATCTATCCCTGCCGGAAGGTCCGCAGCCTCTGCAAGCCCGGTTATCCGGTCCTCGTCCAGCAGCAGCGCCTTGCCTGCAACAAGCGCGCCCTCCCAGAGAATATCCGCACCGGTCAGGGCTGTGTGCGGCTTGCTCATACCGTTTCCGTTACTTTTTTCAGGTGCCGCGGCGCGTCCGGGTCGATCCCGCGCGAGGTCGCGAAGGCCTCGACCATGGAATAGAAGGAGACGATCAGACTCAGCGGATCAGTCAGCGCGTGGCCGGTCCGGATGTGTTCCAGCTGGGTGGCGGTGCTGACCTTGGATGTGGTGGCAAAGGCCTGAGCGCCCTTGGCGGCGATACTGTCCGCGATCTCGGCCAGCGGGGCTTCGGCAGCGTCAGCGGCGGCAAACCCCAGTACCGGGAACCCCTCGTCCACGATGGAGACCGGGCCGTGCAGCACTTCAGCCGAGGAATACCTTTCAGCGTGCAGCTGGCTGGTCTCTTTGAACTTCAGCGCCGCCTCGTTGGAGACCGCCAGCGACTGGCCACGGCCCAGGGTAAACAGCGACTGGCGCTCGCCGATGGCCGTGCGCACTTCGGGCCAGTTGATTTGGGCCGCGGCGTGCAGCCGTTCTGGCAGGGCATGGATTGCGTCCAGCAGCGCCCGGTTGCGGTCCCATTCCGCCAGCAGCCACAATCCGGTGACGGCGGAGGTCACAAAGGTCTTGGTGGCGGCGACGCTCAGCTCGGGGCCTGCGTGGATGTCGAGCGTGTATTGCGAGGCCTCTGCCAGCGGCGAGGCGGCGTCATTGGTCAGCGCCACGGTCATCGCGCCGTCGCGCCGCGCGCTGGCGGACATGGCAACGATGTCGGGGCTTTTGCCGGATTGCGACACAGACAGGCACATGCCGCCCTTCAGCCGCAGCGGTGCGTCGTAGATCGAGGCCACGGAAGGTCCGACCGAGGCAACCGGCACGCCCAGCAGGATCTCGGCGGCATATTTCAGGTAGGTGCAGACATGGTCCGACGACCCGCGGGCCACCGACACGATCACAGTAGGGTCCAGATCCCAGGCAGTTTCGGCGACGCGGACCACTTCCGCGCGGCCGCCGGTCAGCAGGCGCTCCACGGCGTCCGGGATTTCGTCGATTTCGCGGCGCATACGGGTGATCTGGGCAGTCATGATGGCTCCTATGGGTTCGCCAGGCGCAGTTCGGCCACGAAGTCGTAGGCATCGCCGCGGTAGATGGAGCGGGTGAATTCAACCACCCGCCGGTTCGGAAGATAGGAGGTGCGGGCAATGCTGAGGCCGGCCATGCCGGGCTCAACCCCCAAAAGGGCCGCGTCTTCTTCTTCCAGGTTAATCGCCGAAATCCGCTGCAGTGCGCGCACCGGGCGGTTGCCGTCGCGTTCCAGCACCTCATAGAGAGAGCCTTCGACGATCAGCGGATTGGGCAAGATATCGGTGGGCAGCGAGGCGCGCTCGATTGCCATCGGCTTGCCGTTGGCGCGGCGCAGGCGGGCGATGCGGGCGACGGAGTCGCCGGCTTCCAGAGCCAGCGCCATGACTTCCTCGGGGGAGGGCATGTAGAGCCCGCGCCCCAGCCATTCGCTGGTGCTGTCCAGCCCGCGCCGGCCCATGTCCTCGGTGAAGGAGGTGAGGCGCGACAGCGACTGTTCCACCCGCGGGGTGCCATCGGCGACAAAACTGCCGGACCCCTGCCGCTGCACAATGATGCCCCGTTCCACCAGGTCTTCCATGGCACGGCGGACGGTGACGCGCGACAGCGTGCTGAGGCTGGCAATCTCCCGTTCCGCAGGCAGCGGTGCTCCTGGTTCCAGCAGGCCTGCGCCGATGGCTTCCTCAATCCGCTTGCGCAGGCGCACGTAGCGCGGGCCTGATGCGGCTTCCAGCCAGGCTTCGGGTTTCAGGAAATTCTCGATCTTCATGGCGTGCCCTGCTCAAATGCGTCTGCAAAGCGGCGGGCCAGTATGAGCGCGCCGTCCAGGGCCTCTCCCTGAGATGGGGACAGTCCTGAGGCAATCCCCTCAGGCAGGAATTCTGTATAGTGTGGCGCAACGCTGCCTGCCATGCAGAGGGTTTCGCCCGGCTGGTGGCCGAGCGCTGACAGCACCCGGCAAATGTAATCTGCGCCTTCTTGCATGATTACCACGGCGGCGGGATCACCTGCCTTGGCCGCTTCGGTCACCATGGGCGCGTAGCGGCCGTAGTCGCCGGGTTTGGCGGTCAGAGCGAAACGCACAATGGCAGAAGCCTGGCCGCCAAAGGTCTCCAGGCAGCGGGCTTTCAGCGGGGTTTCTTCGGCGATGCCGTCCAGCACATGAAGGCAGCGCTGCAACAGCCGCTTGCCGAGCCAGGCGCCGGAGCCCTCGTCGCCCGCCTGAAAGCCATAGCCGCCCGCTAGGGTAATCTGCCCGCCAGCCTGACGCGCCAGAAAGGATCCGGTACCAAATCCGATGAGCGATCCATTCCGGGATCCGAGTGCACCGGCCACGGCGGCGGGGCGGTCGTCTTCCACCCGCACATTGCGGAGCGGCAGTTGCTCCGCAACAGCTTCGGCATCCTCGTCATCAATAATGCCGGCAAGGCACGCATAGGCAGGAATTTCTTCCAGTGCCTCCATGTCCAGCCCAGCCTCGCGGGCAAGGTCCGCAAGCCCGCCGCGCAACGTGTCCAGGGCGGCCTCGGGGGCGGAATAGACATTGGCGCTGCCACGCCGGATCACCAGGGTGCCCGCGGACCGCTGCAGGGCAAACCGGCAGGAGGTTCCGCCGCCGTCGATGGCGATCAGCTGGCTATGAGGTGAATCAGTCATGTAGATACCTATACAATACCAGTTAAGGAAAATGAAGACCTTTGATTCGCATTAGGTTCGATTTCAGAGGGCTAAGCGCGGGCTTGGGCGGGGTTTGAAAATAAATGGTAGACAAGTGGTATTGTAAAGGTATTAGATATCCCCACTGAGAGGGGAGAATCACATGGCTGCCGCCACACCGCAGACAGAGCACCTGCACGCCGAGGCCAGGGGATTGGATCAGCGCGATGACGCTGCGATCCTGCTGTCTTTGCTGAACGGGCAACGGCAGGCACTGGCGTCGCTGGGTGCGGCTTTACCGGAGATCGCCAGGGGTGCGGGCTTTATGGCAGAGGCCATCGCAAAGAGCGGGCGCATTCATTATGCCGCAGCCGGCTCCTCGGGGCTGATGAGCCTTGCGGATTGCGCTGAAATCCCCGGCACTTTCGGCATCTCCCCGGAGCAGCTGAGAATTTCCATGGCAGGCGGCATTCCCTCAGGGGCCGAGATGCCCGGCAGCACTGAAGATGATGCCGCTTCCGCACTGGCCGCCGCAGCAGAGGTGCAGCCCGGGGACGTGGTGATTGCCGTATCAGCCAGCGGCAGCACGCCATACCCGATGGCCTTCGCCACCCGCGCCCGCAGCATCGGCGCCAAAGTAGTGGCCATGGCCAACAACGGTGATGCGGAGCTTTTCGCCCACGCTGATGCCGCCATCCATCTGGATACGCCGCCCGAGGTCATTGCCGGGTCCACCCGTCTGGGGGCGGGCACGGCCCAGAAGGCAGCGCTCAATATGATGTCCACCCTGATGGGCATCCGGCTTGGCC
>CAJXHQ010000215.1 GCA_913054485.1 uncultured Paracoccaceae bacterium | reverse complement strand
AAAGCCCGGCTATAGACCGTTATCGCCATCATCATTCCCCAATGCCTCCGGAAACCGAATGCGAAAATACTGACATAGAAGACTTATGGACTCCTTCCGGAAGTACCCTATGTGCCATCTTAATACTTGCAAATCAGGTGTCTTCGCACCCAAACTGCAACTATTGATGTAACGATGTTGCTGGTGTTGTTTTATGAGTGCACACGGACAGATACTCGATCTGCGCGAGCGTATGTGCCGTTCGATCATCGGGCAGGAAGACGTGATCGACCGGCTGCTAATCGGGCTGCTGGCCAATGGCAATTTACTGATCGAGGGCCTGCCTGGGCTGGCAAAGACCCGCGCGGTAAAATCCATGGCCCAAAACCTCGATGCCGCCTTCAGCCGCATCCAGTTCACACCCGACCTGCTGCCGTCGGATGTGACCGGCTCTGAGGTTTACACCCAGACCGAACAAGGCGGGCAGTTCCACTTCGACCCCGGCCCCATCTTTGCCAATATCGTGCTCGCGGATGAGATCAACCGCGCGCCAGCCAAAGTGCAGGCGGCCCTTCTGGAAGCGATGGAAGAACGCCAGGTCACAGTGGCCGGCAAGACCCGCAAGATGGAGCCGCTGTTCATCGTCATGGCGACCCAGAACCCGATCGAACAGGAGGGCACCTACCCGCTGCCCGAAGCACAGATGGACCGGTTCCTGATGCATGTGACCGTGGATTATCCGCCGGTCGAAGATGAGGTGAAGGTGATCCGCCTCGTGCGCGCAGAGGAGACCGCCGCGATCAGCGGGCAGGCCTCCGCAGCAGAAGACAAGCCGCCCGCCGTACCGCAGCAGGCCGTGTTTGACGCGCGCGCTGAAATCGGCCGGATTCACGTCGATCCGGTGATGGAGCGCTACATGGCCGATCTTGTCCATGGCACACGCAGCCCAGAAGGCCTGGGCGCGAACCTGTCGCGCTGGATCGAGATCGGAGCCAGCCCGCGGGCGTCGCTGGCACTGGATAAGGCCGGCCGCGCCCATGCCTGGATGCAGGGCCGCGACTATGTGGACCCTCTCGATATCCGGGCGGTTGCGCCGGATGTCTTCCGCCACCGCCTGACCCTCAGTTTTGAGGCGCAGGGCGATGGTATCTCCCGCGATGATGTGGCGGGCGAACTGCTGGCGCAGGTCGCCCACCCGTAAAAAGCATTAATTACGGGGCCGTGTAATGCCCGATGAAAACCCCTCTGCAGCGGATCTGGATCCGCGCATTCACACCAGCCTTGCCGGGTTGCAGGCGCTGGGCGGCCCTGCGCGGCGGCTGTCCCTGCTGCCGCGCCAGCCTGCACGTTCCGTATTGAACGGCCGGCACGCCTCCCGCTTGCGCGGCCGGGGGCTGAATTTTGAAGAACTGCGGACCTATCTGCCGGGCGACGATCCGCGTACCATCGACTGGCGGGTGACCGCCCGCACCGGCACGCCCCATGTGCGGGTCTACACCGAGGAACGCGACCGCCCGGCGCTGCTGCTGGTGGATCAGCGGGTCTCGATGTTTTTTGGCACGGCCTTTGCCATGAAATCGGTGATCGCCGCCGAGGCCGCCGCGATAGCCGCCCACCGGCTGCTGGCGCAGGGTGACAGAATCGGCGGGCTGGTGTTCCGCGATGACGCCATTTCCGAACAGCGGGCCCGGCGCAGCCCGGCCACCCTGACCCGGCTGCTTACCACGATTGCCCGCGCCAACCAGGCGCTGCACGCTGGCCTGCCCGCTGGCGCTGTCACGCTGGACATGGTGCTTAAACGCGCCTGCCGTCTGCTGCCTCCCGGCGGCATGGTGCTGCTTTTTTCGGATTTCGAGGGGCTCAGCGACGCGGCGGAGCCACTGATCCGCCATCTGGCGCGGCAGGGTGACCTGATCCTGGTACATGTGAGCGATCCCGCTTCCCGTGGCCGGCTGCGCGGAAGAATTACCGTATCGGACGGAGGTTTGCAGGCGGATCTTGATCTTGGCGACGTGGCGCTGCGGGACCGCATCACCCAACGCCTGGACAACCGGCTGGCGCTGCTTCGGCACTGGTCGGCCTCTTATGGTATCCCTTTGCTGCCACTGGACACGGCCACGCCCGCGCTGCCGCAAATGCTGCGCCTCTTTGGCCACGCACGAGGACCGGGATGAGCGGAGAGCAGCCCCCTGTCACCCTGGTGGACCTGCTTGACCGGCTGATCCCGATGGCAGATCCCGAACCGGTCTCCATGGTTCCGCAGACCGCCGGATGGGCCGTGCTGGCCGTTCTGTTGGCAGGCGTTCTGAGTTATGGGGGCTGGCGCATTTGGCACCGGTTCCGCGCCAACGCTTACCGGCGGGCTGCGCTGCAGGCGCTGGACCGCGCCGGCGGGAATCCAAAAGCTCTGGCCAGCCTGCTGCGGCGCACTGCTCTGGCCGCCTATCCCCGGCGTGACGTGGCTGCCCTCACCGGGGATGACTGGTTGCACTTCCTCGACGAAACATCCGGAATAAAAGAGTTTTCATCCGGAGCCGGGCAGGCCCTTGCACGTGCTCCCTACCAGCGGTTCTCCGCCCCCAGTCCCGAAGCCGCCGCATTGGCCCGCTTTTGGATCCGCCGCCACCGGAGACCGCCATGCTGAGCCTCGCCTTCCCCTGGGCGCTTCTTCTGCTGCCGCTGCCCTGGCTTGTCTGGCGTTTTGCGCCGGCCTACCGCAGCCGCGCGCAAGCCACCCGTATCCCTTTCTTCCGCCCGGTCACCGAGGCCGCCGGCGTCAGCCCGCACCCGGGCGCATCCATCATGCGCCGCAGCCGGTTCCAGATTGCCGCGGCCGGTTTGGTCTGGGCGCTGATCCTATTGGCGCTGGCACGGCCCGAGCAGCTGGGCGACCCGGTTGTGATCGAAAAATCCGCCCGCGACATCGTTCTGGCGCTGGATGTCTCCGGCTCGATGGACGAGCGCGACTTCACCTCGCCGGATGGGACTCCGCAGCAACGGCTGGCGGCGGTGAAATCGGTGCTGGACGGATTCATTGCCGAGCGCAGCGGTGACCGCATGTCGCTGATCATCTTTGGCACCCGCGCCTTCGTGCAAGCCCCCTTCACCGAAGATCTGACCTCGCTCTCCGGGTTTCTGGAGCAGACGCAGGCCGGTATGGCCGGGCCGAATACAGCGCTGGGGGACGCCATTGGGCTGGCGATCCGCAGCTTAGAGGCCAGCGAAGTGGAGGAACGCCTGCTGCTGCTGCTCAGCGACGGGGCCGATACCTCGTCGCGCATGACGCCGGTAAACGCTGCCGCCATCGCGGCCGAGCGCGGGGTTGTGATCACCACGATTGGTGTCGGCGATCCCGAAGGCAGCGGAGAGAACCGGGTCGACCTCGATCTGCTTGAGAAAATCGCGGGAACCACTGATGGAGACTACTTTTTTGCCAGCGACACAGAGGCGCTGCAGCAGGTCTATTCACGGATCGACGCACAGATACCGCGGCTTGTGGAACAGCAAAGCTACCGCCCCTCCGACAGTCTGGCGCATATCCCGCTTGGCCTTGCCGCAGCCATTGCGTTTCTGGCAACAGCCTGGCTGCATCTCTCCTCACAGCGGAGGGCCGCAGCCTGATGAGCGAGCTTCTGGCCTATTTCCACTTCCTGCGCCCGGTCTGGCTGGCTGCATTGCCGCTGATCGTGGTTCTATGGCTGGCCGTGCGCCGGGCAGAGCGCAGCCGGGCGCAGCTGCCCGCGGGAATTGCCCCGCATCTGGCCGCCGCCTTGCAGGTGTCCCCGCAGGCGCAGCGGCGGCTGACGCCGGTGGACGGGGTGCTGTTTGGCACCGCTTTGCTGGCTCTCGCCGCAGCAGGCCCGTCCTGGACCCACGTGCCGAACCCGCTGCTGGCCGGAACGGCACCACTGGTTGTCGCTTTGAAAGTCACGCCCAGCATGGAGGATCCGGACCTCGCTCCAAGCCGGTTGGAGCGCGCCCGGTTCAAGCTGCTGGACCTGGTTCAATCCCGGGCAGGCGGGCGCACGGCTCTGGTGGCCTACGCAGGCACGGCCCATCGTTCAGCACCTTTAACTGAAGATACCAACATTCTGAAACCACTTCTTGAATCACTGTCGCCTCAGGTGATGCCGGTGAATGGCGATGCCCCAGCCGCCGCGCTGGAGGAAGCCGCGGACATTCTATCGGCAGCTGAGTTACCCGGCGCGGTGCTGTTTGTGTTGGATGATTTCAACCCGGCCGACACAGCCGCTTTCACCGCGCTGGACGGGGACAGGCCGGCAGTGTTCTTCCTGATCGCAGGCCCCGCCAGCCTGACCATCCCGCAGCTCAATCAGATCCCGGGCGCGCGTATTATTCACATGACGCCGGATGACGCCGACCTCAGCCGGATCGAACAGTGGCTGGACCAGGCCTATGTCGCAGCTCTGGCCGGTGATGACCGGTTGAAATGGGCCGACCGCGGCTGGTGGCTGGCTCTGCCTGCTGCCTTTCTCTGCCTGATCTGGTTCCGCCCCGGCTGGACAATGCGTTGGGCGCTCGCAGCCGCTCTGGTGCCGCTGCTATCTGCGCCGCAGGCCCAGGCAGATGGCTTGCGCGATTGGTTCATGACACCTGATCAGCAAGGCCAGCTGGCGATGAACCGTAAGGAGTTTGCTGTCGCGGCCGACTCTTTCACGGACCCGCACCGCAAAGCCCATGCTCTGATGAAATCCGGCCAATATGTTGCAGCGGCGGATATTTTTGCCCGGACCGACAGCTATGACGCCGCCATGGGAGAGGGTATCAGCCGGATCCGGAACCGGGAATACCGCGATGGCATAACAGCTTACGAGCGCGCGTTGACGCATCGTCCCGGCGATGCGGATGCTCAGTCCAATCTGGCCACCGCCCGCGAGATCCTGGAATATATCGAAACCACGCGTGAACAGTCCGACACCGGAGAAGACACGGGAATCGGAGCTGATGACATCGTCTTTGACAATGAAGACGGGCGCGGCACTGACACCGACATGGAGGCGGCCGAAGAGGACACAGCCCCTCAGACCGCGGACCAGTGGATCTCCAGCATCGACACGCAGATGGGTGATTTCCTGCGCCTGCGGTTCCTCACCGATACGGGAGGCAAACAATGAGGCCGCTGTGCGCCGCCCTGCTTTTGCTGTTCCCCGCCACGCTTCTGGCCCAGCCCCGCGTCACGGCCACGCTTTCGGCCGAAGCAACAGCCGTCGGCCAGCCGCTGTCGCTGAGTGTCGAGGTGCTGGTGCCCAGTTTCATGCCCAAACCGCCGGTCTTCCCGGATCTTGAGCAAACCGGCCTTCTGGTTCGCCTGCCGCCGCGGGCCGGGTCTCCGGTGACGCGCAAGGTGGAAGGAGAAGACTGGTCCGGCGTGTCCCGCCGCTATCTGCTGACCCCTCTGCGCGAAGGGCGCTACACCCTGCCCGAGTCCGCCGTTCTGGTTACCTGGCGCGGTGAAGGCGCGGACGGAGACTTGCAGGCGGAAGCAGTGCTGCCGCCCATTGTATTTGAGTCCACCGTGCCTGCCGCAGCCGCCGGGCTGACGTCGCCGCTCCTGTCCGAAGCGCTGGTGCTGGAACAAAGCATTGAGGGCGGGCCGGAGATTTCAGCCGGCCAGGCAGTCATCCGGACTGTGACGGCCCGGATTGACGGGGTGACACCCATCCTGCTTCCGCCGCTTCTGCCACAGGACGAAACACTGCCGGGATTACGTGCCTATCCGGCAGAGGTGCAGGTGGACGAACAGGAGGACCGCGGCCAGATCTCGGGCACGCGGACCGAGAAGATCACCTATATCGCCGCCGCCGCCGGATCAGCAGAGCTGCCCCCGGTGACACTCAGCTGGTATGATCTCTCTGCGCAGGAGGTGAAGACGGAAACCCTGCCGGGGCTGACACTCACAATCTCGGCCCCGCC
>CAJXHQ010000214.1 GCA_913054485.1 uncultured Paracoccaceae bacterium | reverse complement strand
CCCCGTCTCCCCGGAGGCGTCCATGCGCCTTGCAATGGGTGGCGCGGCTCCGCATATGCTGGGGGACGTTTATTCAGGAGCCGACATGATCCGCGCCGCCTTTACCGTTTTTTCCATTCTGCTCGCCCTGCCTGCCGCCGCCGAAACCCGCGTGCCGCAGTCCCAGGCCGAGATATCCCTGGGCTTTGCGCCTCTGGTAAAAGAAGCCGCCCCCGCGGTGGTCAATATCTACGCCAAGATCATCCGCCAGCAGCAGACCTCACCCTTCTCCGATGATCCTTTTTTCGACCAGTTCTTTCGCGGGCTGACCCGGCCGCAGCCGCGGGTGCAGAACTCGCTGGGCTCCGGCGTGGTCCTGTCTGCGGACGGCATCGTGGTTTCCAACTACCACGTGGTCGGCATGGCGACCGAAATCCGCGTGGTGACAACCGACCGGCGCGAATATGACGCCAAGGTGATCCTCGCGGACGAGGCCAGCGACCTGGCGATCCTGCAATTGGAAGGGGCCGAGGACCTGCCGTCACTGGACCTGCGCAACAGCGACGGGGTGGAAGTCGGTGAGCTGGCACTGGCGATCGGCAACCCCTTTGGTGTCGGCCAGACCGTCAGCAGTGGTATTATCTCCGGCCTTGCGCGTACCAGTACAGCAGACGGGCAGGGGTTCGGTTACTTCCTGCAGACCGATGCGCCGATCAACCCGGGTAATTCGGGCGGGGCGCTGATCGACGTGAATGGTGATCTCATCGGCATCAACACCCGTATCCTCAGCCGTTCGGGCGGCTCCAACGGCATCGGCTTTGCCATTCCGTCCAACCTGGTGGCGGAATTCGTGACGCAGGCCCGTGAGGGTGCGGAGGAGTTCAAGCGGCCCTGGGCCGGCATGTCGGGCCAGCCGGTGGATGCGGATCTCGCCGAATCTCTGGGACTGCCACGGCCGGGCGGCATGGTGATTTCGGACCTGCATCCCGCCAGCCCCTTTGCGGCAGCTGGCTTCAAGCTTGGCGATGTGGTCACCCATGTGGATGGCGGGGATGTGAACTCACCCACGGAAATGGTCTTCCGCATGTCGGTGGCAGGCATGGGCGGCACGGCGGATATTACCCGTCTGCGCGGCGAGGCTGAGGAGACTGTCGGGGTTGCCATGGTTCCCGCACCGGATGATCCCCCGGCCGCGCCGCGCCAGCTGACCGATAATGCCGCCTTGCCGGGGCTGATCCTCGCACGGGTCAACCCGGCGGTGATCTCCCGGCTGAATCTGCCGCTCACCTCCGAGGGGGTGGTGGTGACCAACCCTGGCAAGCTGGGCATGCGGGTCGGGCTGAAGCAGGGGGATATTCTGACAGCCATTAACGGCGAGGCGGTCACCGGTCTGGATGAGGCTGTGGCGGGCCTAAAGCATTCTGGCCGCTGGTTTCAGCTGCATGTGCTGCGCTACAATCAGAGACTGGACCTGCGTTTCAAACTGTGAGGCCTGATGGCTGATCTCTTTTCCAGCAACACACCGTCGGAGGATATGCCGGCTCTGCACCGCCCGCTCGCGGACCGGCTGCGGCCCCGCGCGCTGGAGGAGGTGATCGGCCAGGCGCAGGTGCTGGGGCCGGAAGCGCCTTTGGGGGTGATGCTGTCGTCCGGTTCGCTGTCGTCGCTGATCTTCTGGGGCCCTCCCGGCGTGGGCAAAACCACCATCGCACGGCTTCTGGCGCAGGAGACGGATCTGCATTTCGTGCAGATCAGCGCCATTTTCACCGGTGTGCCGGAGCTGCGCAAGGTTTTTGAGGCGGCCAGGATCCGGCGGCAGAACGGGCAGGGGACGCTCTTGTTCGTGGACGAGATCCACCGATTCAACAAAGCGCAGCAGGACGGGTTCCTGCCGCATATGGAAGACGGCACCATCCTGCTGGTGGGGGCAACAACCGAGAACCCCTCGTTTGAGCTGAACGCGGCACTTCTGTCCCGCGCGCAGGTCTTGGTGCTGGAGCGCCTGTCCGCAGAGGATCTGGAGAAGCTGACGGCCCGGGCCGAGGCAGAGCTGGCCAAGCCGCTGCCGCTGACCAAGGACGCCCGCGATGCGCTGCAGGAAATGGCTGACGGTGACGGCCGGGCGCTGTTGAACCTGATCGAACAGGCGGCGGCCTGGCATCTGCAAGAGCCGCTTGGGCGTGACGCGCTGGCCAGCCGGCTGATGAAGCGTGCGGCAAAGTATGACAAATCCGGGGATGAGCATTACAACCTTATCTCTGCGCTGCATAAATCGGTGCGTGGTTCCGATCCCGATGCGGCGCTCTACTGGTTTGCGCGGATGCTGGAAGGCGGTGAGGATCCGCGCTTTCTGGCCCGCCGCATGACCCGCATGGCGGTGGAGGATATCGCGCTGGCTGATCCGCAGGCGCAGGGGATCTGCCTGCAGGCCTGGGAAAGCTATGAACGGCTCGGTTCTCCCGAGGGTGAGCTGGCCTTGGCGCAGGCGGTGATCTACCTGGCACTCGCTCCAAAAAGCAACGCGGGCTACATGGCCTACAACGCGGCCCGCCGGCTGGCGAAGAAAACCGGCAGTGCGCCACCGCCGAAACACATCCTGAATGCGCCGACCAGTCTGATGGAAGAACAGGGCTATGGTGCCGGCTATGCCTACGACCACGATGCCCAAGACGGGTTTTCCGGGCAGAATTATTTTCCTGACGATGTGCCGCGCCCGGGGTTCTACCAACCGGTGGAGCGCGGGTTTGAACGCGATCTCAAAAAGCGGCTGGCGTATTTTGGCAAGCTGCGGGCCCAGCGGGACCGGTGATTTCGGGCTTTTGCTGAAAATCCGAGGCCCCCGGCAGGGATATTTTGCTGCAATAGGAGGCGAGGGCAGCGTGAAACTTGACATCGCGCCGGGTGCGGGCGATGGCAGACCCCATGTTTTCAACGCTTTCTCTGGTCGCCTTGGGCGGCGCAATCGGGGCGGCCTGCCGCTATCTGACCGGGCTGGGGGTGATCCGTATGATTGGGCACCACGACTTTCCGCTGGCCATCATCACGGTGAACATCATCGGGTCCTTCCTGATGGGGGCCTTTGTGGTGGCCGCAGCGCACCGCGGGCTAACCCACCTTAGCCCCTTCGTGATGACCGGGCTGCTGGGCGGTTTCACCACCTTCTCGTCATTTTCGCTGGAAACCGCCAATCTGATTGAAAGGGGTGCATTCACCCACGCAGTGCTATATATCGCGCTGTCCGTTGGCCTGTCGGTCGGCGGTTTGTTTCTGGGCCTGATGGCCGCAAGAGGAGTGTTCGCATGAGCGGCGTACAGATGATCACGGTCTCCGAAGACGATTCAGGCCAGCGCGTGGACCGCTGGCTGCGCCGCCTGTTCCCGCATGTGAGCCAGGGCCGTATCGAGAAGATGTGCCGCAAGGGTGAATTGCGCGTGGATGGCGGCCGGGTCAAAGCTTCGGCCCGGGTCGAAGCCGGACAGAGCGTGCGCGTGCCGCCGCTGCCGGACAAGGATCACAAGCCGGCCGAAGCGCGCGAGATCAGGATCTCGGCGGCGGATCAGAAGATGATCCAGGCCTGCGTGATCTACCGCGATGACGATGTGATCGTGCTGAACAAACCTGCGGGCCTTGCCGTGCAGGGCGGCAGCGGCACCACCAAACACGTTGACGGGCTGTCCGAGGCGCTGCGTTTCGGGGCCGATGAAAAGCCCCGTCTTGTGCACCGGCTGGACAAGGACACATCCGGGGTTCTGGTGCTGGCGCGCAACCGCAAGGCAGCGCAGGCGCTGACCGCCGCCTTCCGCCACAAGAACACCCGCAAGATCTACTGGGCCTTGGTCGCCGGGGTGCCGACGCCCTATCTCGGCGAGATCAAGACCGGCCTGGTCAAGGCCGGCGGCCATGGCGTCAAGGGCGAAGGCGAGAAGATGGTCTGCGTCGACCCGCGCGATGTCAACGACACGCCCGGCGCCAAACGTGCCTATACCCATTATGCGACCCTCTACCGTGTCGCCTCGCGTGCGGCCTGGGTTGCGATGGAGCCGATCACCGGCCGCACCCACCAGCTGCGCGCCCATATGGCGGGTATCGGACATCCCATCGCCGGTGACGGCAAATACGGCGGCTCCGGCCAGGAGAACATGGGCGACGGCTGGGGCGCGCAGATCGGCGGCGTCATTTCCAAAAAGCTGCATCTGCACGCGCGCCGCCTGGTGTTTGAACACCCGGTCACCGGCAAGCCGGTGGATGTGGTTGCGGCCCTTCCGGACCATATGAAAGAAAGCTGGGACACCTTCGGCTGGACCGAAGACCTGGCAGCCTGCGACCCTTTCGAGAGCCTGCAATGAGTGCACCGCTTCGGCTGGTTCTGTTTGATGTGGACGGCACGCTGGTGGACAGCCAGGGCGCCATCACCGGCGCGATGACCGAGGCTTTCACCGGGGCCGGGCTGCTGCCGCCGCCGCGCGAGGCGATGCTGTCGGTGGTCGGGCTTTCGCTGGACCTGGTGATGCGCCGTCTGGCTCCGGAGGCGGGTGGCGCTACCCATGCCGCACTCGTGGAGGGCTACAAAGAGTCTTACATGAGCGCGCGGCAGGCGGCAGGCGCCGCTCATTCGCCGCTCTATCCCGGCGCGCGCGAAGTGCTGGAGGCGCTGCACGCTGTGCCGGAGTACCTGCTGGGCGTGGCAACCGGAAAATCCCAGCGCGGCGTCGACGCGCTGGTGGCGGCGCATGGGCTCAACTGTTTTGTCACGCGGCAGGTGGCGGACCATCACCCTTCCAAGCCGCACCCATCGATGGTGCTGACGGCGATGGCGGAAACTGGCGTGGCGCCGGAACACACTGTCATGATCGGCGATACCTCGTATGATATCGATATGGGACGCGCCGCGGGCGTATGTACGATTGCAGTTGACTGGGGTTTTCACCCGGCGGGCGGGCTCGGCGCGGATCATATTATCCGCAGCTTTGATGAACTGACCCCGCTTTTGGCGGGCATCTGGAAGGCATGATGACATGAGCGAGTGGAAACAGAAGCGCTTTTGGAAAGACGTTTCGGTTGCGGAGACAGAAACCGGCTTTCTGGTGGAACTCGACGGGCGGCGGGTGAAAACGCCGGCTAAGGCGCCGCTGGAAGTTCCGACGGCCAAAATGGCGCGCGCGATTGCTGCCGAGTGGGACGCTCAGGAAGAGGGGATCAACCCCGAAGCCATGCCCTTTACCCGGTCGGCCAATGCGGCGATCGACAAGGTCCGTCATCAGCACGCCGAAGTGGCGCAGATGCTGGCGGATTACGGAGACAGCGATCTGCTGTGCTACCGGGCGGACAATCCGGAGGGGTTGACGTTGCGTCAAGCAGAGCAATGGAATCCGCCGCTGGAGTGGGCAGAATCGGTTCTGGGCGCCAGGCTGCAGCCGCGCACCGGGGTGCTGCATCAACCACAGGACAAGGCCGAATTGGAGAAGCTCTCGGCGCAGGTGCATGCGCTGACTGAGTTCCAACTGGCTGCCTTTCACGACCTGGTGAGCATTTCGGGCTCTCTGATTCTGGGATTTGCGGCCGCCCAAGGCTGGCGCAAGCCTGAAGAAATATGGCTGATTTCACGGTTGGACGAGATCTGGCAGGAAGAGCAATGGGGCCCGGATGAGGAAGCTCTGGTTGCCGCTGCCGCAAAACGCGGCGCCTTTTTGCACGCAAAGGCGTTTTTTGACGCAAGCTGATAACACGCCTTGATTTAACGCTGGGCTGACGGGGAAATTCTCTGTGTTTCTCCCCCCTTGGCGGGAGGGGTACCTGTCAGTTTTCCTGAACGGCCCTTGACGTTTCCCGACAATTGCGCCCAAACTTGAGGCCTGAATTGGGGAAAACTCCAATTCGACCATTTTCCGTTGCGCGAGCAGCGGATGGAAATCCGTCCAACGAGGCGGAAAATCAGGAAGAGGTAAACATGACAAAATCCGTAT
>CAJXHQ010000213.1 GCA_913054485.1 uncultured Paracoccaceae bacterium | reverse complement strand
GGAACGCCTGGTTTTCGTAATTCGCATTGCCGGCGAGCCGGATGGCCCCCTCCGGCAGGTCGAACGTATGGAAATGCGCCTGGGTGACCCAAAGCGGCGCATCAAGGAACCCTTCGGCATCCGCCGAAGGTTCAATCGGGTAATAGCCGAATTCGAATGTCTCTTCCGCGCGCGGCCCGGCCCAGGCACCCAAGTGATAGGCAATCATCTGCGCACCCTGGCAAATGCCCAGCATCGGGACGCCGGCGTCCAGGCAGGCACCAATCCAGCGGTACTCCTCGTTCAGGAACGGGTGTTTTGCTGTCTCATAGACATCGTAGAGGCCGCCATAAATCACCGTGCCGACAAGATCCTCGCCGGGATCGCCCAGCAGATCACCGGCAAAAGGCTTGCGGCTGTCAATCTCATAGCCGGCCCCGGTCAGCCAGGACACCACTCTATCATCGGCCGGCTCATCGCCGTGACGCACCAAAAGGACACGCGCCATATCCTCATCCTCCTTGATGAAAACACTGTTGCGTGGCCCTTAGATGCGATCTGTGCCAGAGATGTACTGACAGGCTGGCAGACAAAGCAGAAGCTGGCAAGACCAAAAGAGAGGTCATAAAAAATGAGTGAAATAAAAGCATTGGCGCCAAGCGGAGTGCGCGAGCCCTTTGGCCGCTACGCTCATGGCATTGAAATACCGGCCGGTCGGCGACTGGTGCAAACCTCCGGGCAGCTGGGGATTCGCCCTGAAGATAGCATCCCTGAAGACGCCTATTCCCAGGCCGTGATCTGCTTTGAAAACATCACCAAAATCCTGGCGGAAAGCGGAATGGCCGTCGGCGACGTGGCGCATATCTCCGCTTTTGTTACCGACCGGGAGTATTTCCCGGCCTACATGCGCGCCCGTGATGAGTTCATTGGCGAGGCGAAGAGGCTGCCGAGCTCAACCCTTCTGATCGTCTCCGGCTTTACCCGCGCGGAGTTCAAAGTCGAGGTCGAGGTTTTGGCTGCGGCCCTCTGAGGGAACCGGTGCGGTGGCAGGACCTGTGTCATCAAAGGGCGGTTCCTGCCGATTAGAGGAACCATAGCGGATGATGGCTTGGTCTCCCGTCTTTGAGATGCGGCACAGCTTTTCCTTTTCCACCACTGGATCGGTTGAGCGGTCTCAGACCCAGCCAGGCTGCAAATTCGCGACCGTTTTTGAACTGACGGGCACCACCTGCTGTTGCGACGATGGCCGAAGCCGTCACAGGCCCAACACCTGGAATTGTACGAAGTAACATCACGCGTGGGTCCTGTCTGTCCTGAAGTTGCACGCGCATCTCGAACCAGCGTACCCGCAGGTGCAGTGCAACAAGCCAGCACCTTCTTTGCGAGCTTGATCGCGCTGCCGATCCCATGTGCAATAATGATACCAAACTCACTCAATAAGCCCCGCAACATGTTGTTTAATTGGGTTCGTTGCAGAACGATCAAATCCCGAGCGCGGTGAGCAAAAAGAACGCTTTACTGCTCTTCAGATTTGACTGCAATAAACCGCATTGCCGGGCGCGTCACCGCCTCGCAAATTGCCGCGGCATCAACCGCGTCCGATTTATCTCCTTTCACATAAGGCTTCACATACATCTCTGGGATAAGGCGTTTATCATGACCCAACTTGCAGAGCTGCCGGGCCCAAGAATGACTGGAGCCGCAAGCTTCCACATCGACCGTGACAGGTCCAATCCACATCAGCATCGGCCAAACGTTCCGTGTGCTTGATGGACAAATATTGCGACCCGCGGTCCGAATGATGGGTCCGGCTTTCGTTTCCAAGGGCCTTTCTCTGCCACAGCGCTTGCTAGAGAGCATCGAGGACGAACTGGGCCGTCATCGAGCTGGACACGCGCCAGCCCACAATCCGCCGTGCGAAAACGTCGATGACGAAAGCGACGTAGACGGTGCCCGACAAGGTCGGCACATAGGTGAAATCGGACACCCAGAGCTGATTTGGCCGGTCGGCATGCAAGGCCCGATTGATCTTGTCGTCCGGGCAGGGCCGAACGGTATCGGGGTTTGTTGTGACGACCTTCTTGCCCCGCACGACCCCCTGCAGCCCCATTCCCCGCATCAACATTCCACGGTGCAGCGCGCGACGTTCATGTTGCCGCGCTTCAAGGCGTGCCAGATCTTCCGCGCGCCATAGAGTTGCCGGCCGTCGGACCAGGCGTCGTGGATCACCTCTTTCAACGCCCGATCCCGCCGCGCCCGCGTGGATGCGAGGGAGGGGTCCCGGTCGATTGCCTTCCTTGCGTGATAGGTGGAAGGAGCGATCGGCGGTACGCGGCAGACCGGCTCTACCCCGAACTACTCTCGGGATTTGCCTATGAAGGCAGTCATTTGCCGAACGGGCTGTCGAGCTCCGCCTGGGCGAAATAAGCGCTGGCTTTCTTGAGGATCTCGTTCGCCTGCCGCAATTCCCGGTTCTCACGCTCGAGTTCCTTGATACGGGTCTTCTCTGCGCTCGTCGGCCCCGCTTCCTTGCCGGCGTCGCGCTGCACTTGCTTGCACCAGATGCGCAGGCTGTCCGGTGAGCAGCCGAGCTTGCAGGCGATGTCGCGCACCGAAGCCGTCAAGCTGCGGTGGCCATCAAGATGGTCGATCACCATCTGCACCGCCCTTTCGCTGAACTCGGCCGGGTAAGGGCTCGTCGTGTTCATCTTCCTATCCATGAGGAGCTATCCTTTGAGAGTTTTGCGCTCCGGGCAAGCGGGGCGGTTCAGGCGGCCCGGCGCGTTCACTGACGTCGGCCGAAGTGAAGGATCTGAGACGGGAAGCCCTTGACTGGAAGAAAGTCTTTGCCGAACAGGTCTTGGAACTGCGGCTGGTCAAAATACCAGAATGATCGCGGATGGGGACGAGGATGAAAAAAGTTACAAGTATTAACAGCGCCCCGAAGGCAGAGATCAGTGTGGTTGTTCTCAGGGCCCGCTTTCGCTCCTGAAACTGCTCAAACCTGGCGACTGTACGGAAAGGCGCATAGGACTATCCGAGCGTAAGATCTCCTGACGAACCTCCGGCAGACACAATTTTATCTATTTCGCCCTGTGTGTTCGAGAGTTGCTTAAGTGTTTTGCTTCAAACCTGTCAGCAGTTCCGTTTACCGGAAGAACAGAGTTGAATGGTTGTGTGTCCGTGAAGATGAAATCTGCCGCGCAAATACTGCCCGAAGCCGATGTGGCATGTGCAGCATCGATTTTGATTGCGCCAGACGGCCTGGCAATCAAGAGGGCCCCCCGCTTAGCGCAGATGCAAAGCCCAGGCCCGCAGGAACAGGCTTTCCCTGGCTCAGCTCTCTCCGGACATCTTTTACCACAGCCAAACGGCTGAGAAGGACAATTCTGGGCGCGGCAAGAGTTGCTGACGCAGGAATTTGAGAGTGACCCCATGACAGTACAGACCTCTTTCTTGCCGCTGAAATTCAGGCCGTTTTCGAGCATTGGCGCCAAGATCACCATGATCCTCGTTCTTATGGGTGGGGCATCAGCTCTGCTTGGTGTCTTGGTGTCTCTGGTCTTCGAGAGGGTCTCGACTGACATGGGCCGGCTGACGCAGGACATGCTGCCGCAATTGGAAGTAAGCGCGGCACTGTCAGACGCCGCCGGGCTAACCCGTGATTCAATGGCAAGTATTTTGCTTGCCGGAAACGGCACCGAACTGGGGGCGGCGCGCGGGCAGTCAATTGAAGCAACCAACCGCTTGCAATCCGGGATCGCTAGCCTGCCTGAGGCAATGCGCGCGGATTTTGAAACTGTTGATGAAAATGCGTCCCGGTCGCTGACAAACCTGTTGGCCGCACGCGAAGATGCGTTTGAAAGTGCGGATCGTATCGACGATCAGATCGCGGATTTGCAGACCCGCAGCCGCAGCCTTCAAACCCAACTGTTTGACGCTGCGAGCGAAGCATCTTTGGAACTTACCGCGGGCGGCGAGAATACAATCGCGTTGATTGACAGCACCCTGTCCACGCTGGTCGATGAGCAGTTTGCTGCGCTGCACACTCTCCTTGAGGCACAGGCAGACATCAACCTCCTGGCCGGTATGTCCGTTGGACTGGGGTTGGTGCGCGGGGTGCCCATGAAAAGAAGCATGGAAAAGACCGCTGCGGAGTCCCGCACCCGTCTTGCGGAGTTTCTTGATAAGCTCGACGCATTGGAATTGAGCATCGACGACAGGGAAATAATCCGCGGTGCGGTCGGGGTGTTTGAAAACATGCTGACCGCCAGCAGATCGGAGCAGAAGGCGCTGCGCAAGGATGTACTGGCGGCGCGTGAAGCCAGTGCCACGGCCTTAACCGGCGCAATTGAAAAACGTGTCGCAGAGTTGACCGCGGCAGCTGAAGAAAGCGGTGCCATCAACCGGGACGCTGTGCAGAGCCTGCTGGACAACGAAGTTGGCATGCTCAACAAGCTCCTGGAAGTAAACACATTGATCAATTCGCTGCAGCTGACCGCATTGCAGGTTGTGTCAGCGGACGATATTGGGCAAGTGAATGCCGCGGCCGAACCCTTGGAGGCTGCAGCAAGGGATTTGCAAAGCTATACAGGCCTGAAGGGCGGTGTGATGGATGCGAACATCCTGAGCATCGTGTCCCAGGCGGTTCCTGGCCAAGGTTTGGTTGCCGCCCGCAAAGCCGCCATTTCAGCCCAAAACGAAACAGTGACGGCGTCTCAGGCCGCTGCTCAGGCTGTTGGCGGAATTGCCGATCAGGCTGCAGCTCTCAGCGGCCAGAGCCAAGGGGCAATTGCAAGCATGGCCGTGGCTGTTACAGAAGAAGTGCTGGCAGCGGAACAGAAGATGTATACCCTTTTCGGTGCCTCAGCGGCGGTGCTGCTCGTTTCCATTCTGCTCACCCGTATCCTTGTCACGCGGCCTCTGGCCAAAATCAGCAGCGCAACGGAGCGTCTTGCCGAGGGCGACCTCAGGCAAATAGAAGGATTTGATCGCTCCGGAGATGAAATCCGCCGCATCGCAGGCGCCCTGTCTGTATTTCGCGACAGCATTGTTGAGAAGGACAGGATGACCAAAGCTAACGAGAGTGAGCGTCAGAAACGGCTGGCCGAGCAATCAGCAGCAGTAACCGCAATCGGCAAAGGGCTGGAGCATTTGTCTCAAGGCGACTTGTCGGCCCGCCTTGAGACGCCCATGAGTGAAGGGTACGGAAAGCTCCGCGACGATTTCAATTCAACGCTGGACACGTTGAGGTCGACGGTGCGGGATGTGGTCGGCGCGGCGGGCAGCATCCGCAATGGCGCAGCGGAAATCACTCAGGCTTCAGATGATCTCTCGCGACGCACGGAGAGCCAGGCCGCGACCTTGGAACAGACCGCTGCTGCGCTTGAGGAGCTGACGGAAAGTGTCAAATCCGCGGCTGACGGAGCCCGGAGTGTTGAAGTCATTGTGAGCGAGGCACAGGAAGAGGCGGAAGTCAGCGGGCAAGTCGTTCAGAATGCAGTGTCCGCGATGACGGAAATCGAAGATTCGGCCCGGAAAATCTCGCAGATCATTGGTGTAATTGACGACATTTCGTTCCAGACAAATCTTCTGGCACTAAACGCAGGTGTCGAAGCCGCGCGAGCTGGCGACGCTGGCCGGGGCTTTGCGGTTGTGGCCTCCGAAGTTCGCGCCTTGGCACAGAGGTCTTCTGAAGCCGCAGACGAGATCAAAGTATTGATCGGAGACAGCTCCAAACAAGTGGAAAACGGTGTGGAACTCGTGGGGAAGGCGGGCGGCGCGTTGCACAGTATCATCACCCGGGTTGGCAATATCTCACAATTGGTGTCCGAGATTGCATCTGGTGCCAGTGAACAATCCATTGGGTTGGGTGAAATTAATACGGGGATGTCCCAGCTGGATCAGGTGACCCAGCAAAACGCGGCAATGGTCGAGCAAGCTACCGCGGCAAGTCATTTGTTGAGTAGCG
>CAJXHQ010000212.1 GCA_913054485.1 uncultured Paracoccaceae bacterium | reverse complement strand
GAGCGACGGTCTCCAAAACCGTAGGTCTCGGGTTCGAACCCTGATGCCCCTGCCATTTCCCGCGACAGTTAAACAGCCAGACGTGCTTCGGGCCGCAACCGGAGTGAGCTTTGGTGCGCCTACCGGGGCAGAAGCTGTCGCTCCTGCGCCGGCGGCGGCGTTCAGTTCTGCTGTGCAGGCACTTCTATATCGGCCGGGGGCAGGCCGTCCTGCGCGCGCTGGGCGACCATTTCCAGAGCGGTTTCAAGCTCGGTCGTGAAGCGGGGGGTGTCGAACAGCCGCAGGCTGTCTTGATTGGTGGTCAAATGGGAGCGGATGCCCTGAAGTTTTTCCGGGTTCCGCGCCAGCTCAAGTGCCAGCGCCGCGTATTGGTCCTCGGTTTCGGTCACCAGCTCCTCCAGACCGCAGGCGTGCAGCAGGCTTGCCGAGACGCGCGCTGCAAATTGCCTGCCGGCTTTGGCGACAATCGGCAAGCCGGTCCAGAGCGCGTCACTGGCTGTTGTATGGGCGTTGACGTTAAAGGTGTCGAGAAACAGGTCGGCGCAGGAATGGCGTGCAAGGTGCTCCGCGATATCCAGGCGTTCGGCAAAGACCAGGCGGCTGCTGTCGACACCCCTGGCAGCGGCCTCTTTCTTCAGATTGTCGGCGGCAATGCCGTGTTTGGGTTCCAGAAGCCAAAGCACGCTGCCTTCAACATCTTGCAGGAGCTGCATCCAGATGTCGAACTCGCGCGGAGAAATCTTGTAACAGTTGTTGAAGGAGCAGAAGACAAACCCGTCTTCCGGCAGCCCGCACTCTGCGCGGGTGAAGACCCGGTCGGAGGTCTTTCTCTTGTTGTCGTTCATCTGGTAGCTGCCCGGCATCATGATCATCTTTTCGCTGTAGGCAGATCGGACCTCCGGGGTTACCACCACGTTGTCGGCAATCATGTAGTCGAAGGCCGGATGCGCCATCGATCCCGGAAAGCCGAGGTAGGCGATCTGTACCGGGGCCACCCGGTGGGCGATGGCCTCGCTGCGGGTGTTCTTGGTGAACCCCTTCAGGTCGATCGCAATGTCCAGACCGTCGTTCCGTGCAAGCTCCGCCAGGTCACTTGGCGTCAGATCGGCGACTTCCCGGAAGCAGGCCACATTCTGCATGACCCGGTGCGTTGCTTTGTCGGCAGGTTTTCCGCTGGAGGAATAGGCATAAAGCTCAAACCGGCTCGGGTCACATGTTTCAAAGAAACCGCCGAAAAGCTCCATTGTTGCGTGCTCGTAAAAGTCGGAGGAAAACAGGCCAACCCGGATCTTCTCCCCTTCGGCAATACGGCGGGCGGCGATGGGCTTCCCGGGACGGGGGTAACGTTCCGAAGCAAACTTCCGGGTGCGCTGCAGGAGGAATTCCGGATCGTCGTCCAGTGACATCATACCCCAGGGCGGTGCCCCTTTTCCAGACATGCCGATATGCGGCTTCCGGGCCCGGAAGATGTCAAAAAGGGTCCAATCGCAGATCTGCGACATGCAGTGGAGCTTCAGCATTTCCGGGTCCGATTTGCTGCCGCCGACCGCAGCCGATCTGTCCAGCGCCTGGAACGCTCTTTCTACATCCCCGTCTTCGAAGCGCAGCCAGCCGAGAGAGTAGAGCCACTCTGCGTTATTCATCCCGTTCGCCTCGGCGAACTCAAATAGCTTAAGGGCGCTTTTTGTGTCGTTAAGCTCATAGCTGAGGGACGCCGTGGTGCAGACAGTTTCAATATGGTCCGGATTTGCCTGGCAGAGAGTTTGGTAACACAGCAGGGCTTCCTTTTTTTGCCCTGCTTCCAGCAGTCCGAATGCCAGCTCACGGAGAGAATCGAGGCGGCTCGGATCAAGTTTCATCAGACGGAAAGTCGTCGCGACCGCTTCGCTATAGGCCGCGCATTTGATCAGGGTGCGGCTGAGAAGGCGCAGTGCCTCTGCCGATTCTGGTGCCTTCTCCAGTGCGGTTTCCAAGCATCGCCTGGCATCGGCCCAATTGCCCAGTTCAAACTGGCTGTGGCCCGCCGCCGTCCACAAAAACGGTGAGTCGGGGTAGGTTTTCAGGAGCGTGCCTGCTTCGAAACTGGCTTGTTCAAAGGCGCTCTGATCCAGTTTCGCCTGCAGCTTGCGCATCTGTCTGACCGGAAGCGCATTGCCATCCTCCAGCTGACTGCTGATCAGCGCCATTGCAGATTTGGCTGAGCGGTTGGCGGGGAAGCGGTCAAGGATGCCGGAGTAGATTTCGGCTGCCCCCTTCAGGTCACCCTTGTTTTCCAGCTTTTTTGCCTTCGAGATGTCAAACTGTACGCTCATGGCTCACTTTCTGTGCTTTACCGGTGGCGGCACCGGACTCCATTATTGGATTCACCTTCTTTTTGACGCTTATGCCTTAAGAATGAATTGATGCAGCCATCCGCAGGCGCGGCAGCGGCAGGGCTTGAATTTACAGCCTCCTCCGGTTACATCGCCCGTAACCGTTAAGAGAGAGACTCACGCCAAATGGCCAGCATCAACCCCGTTCAGTTCATCCAGCAGACCCGCGCCGAGATTGCCAAGGTCGTCTGGCCGACCCGCCGCGAAGTGCTGCTGACCACAGTGATGGTTTTCATAATGGCCACGCTGACTGCGCTGTTCTTTGCGCTGGTGGATCTTCTGATCCGCTTCGGGCTTAGCGGCATTCTCGACTACTTCGGCTGAGGCCGGGCTGCCGGGGCAGGATGGGGCGCGCGCCCTCTTGATCTCGGCACGATAGGGGGGTAGGTGACAGCTTACCCCTGACGAAGGCGTGCGGCGATTCGAGTTGCGCGCCGCTTTTTGTTAAGGGTGCAGGCGGTTTGGCCTGCGGTGAAACTCAGGCAGCGGCGCGGCGACAAGGCCCGCCGAGCAAGATGAAGGACGGTCAGGTTCATGGCGAAACGGTGGTATTCGGTCAGCGTGCTCTCGAACTTCGAGAAGAAAATCGCAGAACAGATCCGCACCTCGGTTGAAGAGCAGGGCCTTGAGGAAGAAATCGGCGAAGTTCTGGTGCCCACCGAAGAGGTGATCGAAGTGCGCCGGGGCAAAAAAGTCACCACCGAGCGCCGCTTCATGCCGGGCTACGTGCTGGTGCATATGGAAATGTCCGACCAGGGCTACCACCTGATCAACTCGATCAACCGCGTCACCGGTTTCCTGGGCCCGCAGGGCCGCCCGATGCCGATGCGCGACGCCGAGGTGCAGGGCATCCTGGGCCGCGTCGAAGAGGGCCAGGACGCGCCGCGTGTCCTTCAGGTCACCTACGAGATCGGCGAGAAGGTCAAGGTCAACGACGGCCCGTTCGAGGATTTCGACGGCATGGTCGAAGGTGTCGACGAGGACAACCAGAAGCTCAAGGTCACCGTGTCCATCTTCGGCCGCGAGACCCCGGTGGAGCTGGACTTCAACCAGGTCACCAAACAGGACTGATCGCCCTTTCAGCGAAATTCAGGACGCCGCGGTGCAGATGCAACGCGGCGTTTGCTGTTTGGCGGCTTTGCGGGACCTTCCAGCCTTTCGCTGCTGGTGCAGCCTGGGCAACGTCGAGCGTCCGCATCGCGCAGATTGCGATCTTTGCAGAGTCTGGCCGCCTCTCCGAAGCGGCCATTCAGAAAAAACAGCCATGTTGGTCGCTTCGAGACCCTTTTGCGAACTACTGCGTTGAGTACAAAGGTATACTGAACGCCGGAACCGGACCTTGCCTCAGTTTCATTCAGTAGGGTAGGCAGATCCTTCTTCTTGTGAACCCGCTGCGGCAGAAGCATGGCGATGAACCCACTTCCACCTGGCATCAGATTTAACCAGTGAAACGGTCCAGCGAACCGGAACCACAAGGCTTTCACCTTCGATTATCAAATGGATGTTAAGAGTGATTGCGACGATTGCGGTTTCCCCATGAATGGCGATGTCTTTCCACTGCCATTCAAATTGAGTTGCAGTGGCGTCCCTGAAGTTGCACTCGAACACGGATGCGACCGCTTCTCGACCGGAACACAGCTCATCGGCCCCAGTTCCGATGAGGGAAATATCTTCGCCATCCACAAAGATCGCCATTAGGCGTTTCAGGTCTTTGGTGCAATACGCGGCGGCATACTCTTCCAGCGTCGCCAGCACGGCATCCCGGTCATCCATCACAATCCCTTTCTGAAAATGCCCCAATTCAATGGAAACTCGAGTATACCGGGTTTAGTGCGAATTGCACGGCAGCACTCCCAAACCGAGCAGAAAGCGGGAAGCGACGATGAGCGAATACCCAGATTCAGCGGCAGGCGGCTGTCTGTGCGGGACGGTGCGATACCAGGCAACGGCAGAACCCGACTATGTTGCTTACTGCCACTGCAACTCATGCCGAAAGGCCACCGGCGCACCCGTTGCTGTCTATGCGACCTATGCCGAAAAGGATGTACAGTTCACCAAGGGAAAGCGAAGCGTCTTTTCCTCCTCGCCGGGCGTCAGCAGAACGTTCTGTAGAGATTGCGGCACGCCAATTTCGTACGAAGCCGAGTGGAATGGTGACATCGTCATCGGGTTCTTCGTCAGCACTTTGGACGAACCAGAAAAATTCTCACCGCAGAAGCACGTCGCCCATGGTGATCGAATTGGCTGGTTCGACGTCTCCGATGAACTGCCGCGGTTTCTTGGCTTTCCCAGTGCCGATCAAAAACCGGACAGTGTTGGCCCGGCATAGTGCTGGGTCACTAAGCCTATGGCCAGCTCGGTCACATTGGAGGCACCCGACAAACGCCTCTTCATGTGAACTGCCACTCCCGGAAGCGTAGGGTTTTGCAGTCGTCAATGAACTCATGTGGGCTACATGACACCTTCTCACATGCCGACCACTTTACAGTCATAATCGTTTTCCTAGGGGGCAAATCATGAGAGACGGGACTCGAGCTATCTTGAGGCGACTGTTACTTCTGGCTTTTTTCGTGAATTTTGGTGTGCCAGGAATGGCGTCAGCCAGTGATGAATGCGACGTTTCAAACATTGCGAGCGTGGTGAAGGCAATAAGTATCCTCCGGCAGGTTGAGAATTCATTGAATTTTCTGGCACTTTCCCAAATCGATGCAATTGCGGATATTGCGACCGGTGTGCATACCGTAGAACTCTACAATCACGAAAGCGGCTTTTACGGACCACTTGGCGGATTGCGCAAAGCGACAGACAAAAATGAGGCAGTGCTAAGCAGTTTTGATAAGTCCATTCGCCGTCTAGCAATATTTGAGGCCGTTGAACCCCAATACCGCGGAATGCATGAAAACGCTGCTCAAATCATTGCCGCAGGCTATACCGTTCTTGGCGAATTGGAAGCCGGTGACACTGCCGAGGCAACACGAGTTTATGCAAGTACGACTGTAGTAGCGCTCAACAAGGCCAGAGCCGATGCATATACCGCAATGTCTGGGCTAGAGCGGAGTATATCACTTGCCGGAGTGCGTTGCCGATAATCTCTGTCGAACTCCCAACATTTGAACGTCGCGCTGGCGTCGCTATGCGCCGACTACGGTCATTGATGCGCCAGCCGCGAGTTTTATCTTAGTCCGCATTCTGACCGATGCTGCACGTTGCCGCGAAGGTCTGCTATCATTGTAATGGTTTTTGGCGTCAGGGCCGCTTTGGGCTGTGAGCTGCCGACTGCACCCGCAGCACTCCAATGGCTTGGGAATGACCGGTCCGGGCTCGAAGCGGTCGTTGCTTGTTGTGCTTGGGTCTCTTGCCAACCCCCGCGTTCCCCTGTACAGCCCCTCCATCGTCTTCGGGCGAGATTCTCTTGTGGGAGATCCAAAGGTCGCGACCTGAGGATCTGACCACGCAACATCAAGCTGGATGAAACGCGTTTCATCCTTGTTGAAAGGAAAACCAAATGGCTAAGAAGCTTGTTGGTTCGATGAAGCTGCAGGTTCCTGCAGGTCAGGCAAACCCCTCCCCGCCAGTTGGCCCCGCTCTGG